>JAYVBN010000242.1:0-2928 GCA_043750455.1 Bacteroidia bacterium
GGCACAATAAACAAAGTGCCATTAAAAAAGTAACGGGCAATTTTTCCAAGTACATTCTTCATAGCTATTCAATTGAAGTCCATCCAAATTTTTACCAACTAAAAAGGCTTCTTGCGAAGCCTTTCAAACTATATTTTGCTTGCAATTCTATAAAGAGAATCCCAGGAAGCTTAGAAAACCCAACGACATCAGTCCCACCAAAATAAACGTAATGCCCAAACCTCTTAACGGAGCGGGGACATTCGAGTACTTCATCTTCTCGCGTACACCAGCCAATGCTACAATGGCGAGCATCCATCCCATTCCTGAACCTAAACCAAATACAGTTGCCTCCGCAAGATTGTAAGGTCGGCCCACCATAAATAACGCAGCTCCGAGCACCGAACAATTCACAGCAATCAACGGAAGAAAAATTCCAAGTGTTCCATACAATGCAGGCGAAAATTTCTCAACTACCATCTCAGTCAACTGAGTGATTGCGGCAATTACAGAAATAAAAACAATGAACTGCAAGAAATTCAAATCAATATCAGCGAAGGAAGGACCCATCCATGCCAAGGCACCTGGTATCAGAACATAGTTCTGAATCAACCAATTGATAGGCACTGTAACGCCAATCACAAAAATAACAGCTACTCCTAAACCAAATGCTGTCTTCACCTTTTTAGAAATAGCCAGAAAGGAGCACATTCCTAAAAAGTAAGCGAAGATCATATTGTCGATAAAAATCGAGCGAATACCTATGTTAATTAAGTTCTCCATAATTAATTTCTGTTAATGCGACTCGCGATAACCGTTGAAGGATCGTTGAACCCAAATAATAATACCCAATAAAATACAAGCACCAGCAGGCAACAACATAAGTCCGTTACCCTTGTAAGTAACTCCTATCGCCTCAAAAATTTTAAATCCGAAAAGAGAACCAGCTCCAAATATTTCCCTAAAAAAAGCTAAGGTCATCAAAATCAAACCGTAACCAAGACCATTGCCCAAACCATCCAGAAAAGAAGGCCATGGCTTATTGGCCATTGCAAATGCTTCCAACCGCCCCATCACAATACAGTTGGTGATGATCAATCCCACAAAAACAGATAGTTGCTTTGACACATCATACACATATGCTTTCAATAGCTGATCAACCAAAATAACCCATAGTGATACAACTGCCAGTTGAACAATGATACGAATGCGTGATGGAATTGAATCGCGCATCATTGAAATGGCCACGTTAGAACTTGCCGTCACAATCATCAAACCCAATGACATTACAAAAGCCGGCTTCATTTGGGTGGTAACTGCCAAGGCCGAACATACGCCAAGAATCTGCACGGTAACCGGATTGTCAATGTCCAGTGGATTACTGATAAGTTTTTTATTCTTTTTCGAGAAGAGAGGCTCTGCTTTCTTTTCAACAACCTGCTCCAGTTCCGCTACTTCAGTGCTCATAAGTTGAGGGTTATTTGTTGATTCTTCTTTAAATAATTTTTATAGCATGCGAAGTAATCATTCAGCATGTTGTTTATACCTTTTGCTGTTAATGTTGCGCCAGACATTCCGTCCACTTTATGAGAATCGTTTGTGTAGTCAAACCCCTCACCTTTCATCATCACAACAGAAGAAACCTTATCGCCTTCAAATACTTTTTTTCCCTTGTACCGCATTTGAATTTCGTCTTCCGTTATCCTGGCGCCTAACCCTGGTGTTTCTCCTGCATGTTCAAACTTAACACCTTGCACCGTATTCAAATCTGATTGAAGTGCTACAAAGCCCCAGATGTTATTCCACAATCCATAACCATATACCGGCATAACAGCATTGTCAACTTTAGTTGAGTCTGTTTCACTTCGAAATTCATACACAGGCAAAAGTCTTTCTTCTGGCTTTTTCTTGTATTCCTTTGCAATGTCGATGCTACTTGCTATTCGCTCGCTGGCATTGCCTTGAAAATCAATCACTATTTCTTTGACACGTTTCGCATAAATTTCCTCCACATTGTCGCCTTCTTTTAATTCAATAACTGTGGCGAGGATATTTTGTTTGCGTTCATGTTCAATATTTGCCTGTTGTTTATCGCGCAAGCTGATAGAAGCAAAGGCCAGCAAGCCGCCACACACTACGGTAATAGCAGCTGCATATAAGAGGATATAAAGGTTAGACTGTCGCACGTTGTAATCTTCGTTTTTTGTTTGCACTTACTACAAAATAATCAATCAGCGGAGCGAATACGTTCATTAATAAAATCGCCAACATGATGCCTTCCGGATAAGCCGGATTGAAAACACGGATCAGAACTGTAAATATTCCAATCAATGCACCGTAAAACCATTTTCCCGTTTCTGTATGTGTTGCCGTTACGGGATCAGTTGCCATAAATACTGCACCGAATGCCAAACCACCCATCACCAAATGATAGTGGGCTGGCATTTGTGTAAATGGATTTGCACCTACTAAGTTCAAAAATAGTCCCATACCAAATGCTCCGGCAAAAACACTGAATATTATTTTCCAGCTTCCTACCCCTGTTATAATGAGAATAGCAGCACCTATTAAACACATTAAAGTAGAGGTTTCACCAATGCAGCCGGGCATCACACCCAAGAACATATTACTGAAACTATAAATTCCCTCTGCGCCCCAGGAAGAACCAAACGAATTAAACTCTGAAACCACGTTGCCTGTTGAGGCGGCAGCAACTGCTAGTGGTGTTGCTCCGGAATATCCGGCAATTGTCTTTGCTCCTTCCCCAAGATAGGTCCATACTTCGCCTGACATATCTGTGGGGTAGGCAAAGTACAGAAAGGCTCGTGCTGTGAGCGCTATGTTCACCACATTCATACCTGTTCCTCCAAATGCTTCTTTTCCAATTATTACTGCAAACGCAGTTGCAATTGCCACTTGCCACAGTGGAATATCAGGCGGCATTACCAA
>JAYVBN010000243.1:0-6732 GCA_043750455.1 Bacteroidia bacterium
TGCAGGCGTGGCAGTTGCCAAAAAGCCAGGTGTTACTTCTTTTAATCCCTTGATGCTGTATGGCGGTGTTGGCGTTGGCAAAACACATTTGGTGCAAGCTATTGGAAATGAAATAAAAAAGAACTTGCCGGAAAAGATTGTTTTGTATGTCGATCAAAATGATTTTACGAATCAGTTTTTAAATGCTTTGCAAAATCACAAAATGCAGGAGTTTCAAAATTTCTACTTGCAAGTGGATTTATTGATCCTTGATGATGTACAGTTCTTAGCTGGTCGTGAAAAGACACAGGAGATTTTCTTCCATATCTTCAACCAACTTCATCAATCGGGCAAGCAGATCATCATGACTAGTGATTGCCCGCCACGCGACCTTAAAGGATTTCAGGAAAGACTCCTTTCACGATTTAAGTGGGGTTTGACAGCGGATTTGCAAGAACCGGATTTTGAAACAAAGCTTGCCATCATCCACAACAAGATGCAGTCGGATGGCATTGAGATAGCAACCGAAGTAGCTGAATACCTTGCCTATTCCGTGGATACCAACCTGCGCGACATGGAAGGTGTGCTGAATTCCTTGATTTTTCACGCTACACTCTTAAAGAAAGATATTGACCTTGAGCTTGCCAAAGAAGTCCTCAAAAACATCGTGAAAGAAATTCAGTCGGATGTCAGCGTAGACTTTATTCAAAAGACCGTTGGTGAATATTTCAAGATCGATCTGGAGTTAATGAAAGGGAAATTGAAAAAGCGTGAAATTGTAATCCCTCGTCAAGTGGCCATGTATTTCTGCAAACGCTACACACAACTTACTCTGGCGCTTATTGGCCAAAATTTTGGTGGCCGCGATCACAGCACCGTGATCCATGCGCTTGAATCTGTGGAAGACATGATGAAGACAGATGCCAACTTCAAAAACTCAGTGGATGAATTGAGCAAGAAGCTGAAAATGCGTATTTCGGGAAATCACTGATTGTCCCCATAAATGATCTGATTACTCAGATTGCCGAAAAGTCGATTAACTAAGATCTAAAATCATTCCCTCCTAAACTTTTGGAATGGTGATGTTTAATTTTTAATCAATCTTTACCTTTACGGCCTTTAAACAAACACTATGGCAGAGGAAAAAAGCTTAAACTTCCTGGAAGAGATTGTTGAAAACGACCTGAAGAATGGTAAGTACCAAAGCATCATCACGCGATTTCCTCCGGAGCCTAATGGCTATCTTCACTTAGGACATGCGAAGAGCATTTGCCTCAATTTTGGACTTGCTTTAAAATATGGTGGTAAGACCAATCTCCGTTTCGATGATACTAACCCTGTAACGGAAGAAACAGAGTACGTGGAGAGTATCAAAAATGATGTTCAGTGGCTAGGCTTTAACTGGAGCAATGAATTTTATGCGTCAGATTATTTTGACAATCTCTATGAATTTGCTGTTACACTGATCAAAAAGGGTTTTGCTTATGTGGACGATAGCACGAGCGATGAGATTGCCTCACAAAAAGGAACTCCAACAAAACCTGGAACGGCCAATGCTTATCGCAGCCGGAGCATTGATGAGAACCTTCTCTTGTTTGCTGAAATGAAAGGAGGCAAATATAAAGACGGGGAGAAAGTGCTGCGTGCAAAAGCTGACTTAGCGAGTTCCAATATGCATATGCGTGATCCAATTATTTATAGGATTAAACATTCGCATCATCATCGCACTGGCGATACATGGTGCATTTATCCTATGTATGACTTTGCACACGGGCAGAGTGATGCTATTGAAAACATTACACACAGCATTTGCACACTTGAATTTATTCCTCATCGAGAACTTTACGATTGGTTTATTGCCAACCTGGATATTTATCCTTCCCATCAATATGAGTTTGCCCGACTTAACGTGACGTACACTGTCATGAGCAAGCGTAAACTGCTTCAGTTAGTAAATGACAAAAATGTAAGTGGTTGGGATGATCCGCGTATGCCAACCTTAAGCGCGATGCGTAGAAGAGGCTATACTGCTGAGAGTATCCGCGAGTTTTGCGACAAAATAGGTGTAGCTAAAAGAGAAAACCTGATCGATATTGGTCTACTTGAATTTTGTGTGCGCGAACATCTCAATAAAATTGCCTTTCGCAGAATGGTAGTGACAGATCCTTTAAAAGTGGTGATCACAAATTATCCGGAAGGTAAATCGGAAATGTTGTCAAGTGAAAATAATCCTGAAGATCCGGCTTCAGGATCACGCGATATGCCTTTTAGCCGAGAGTTGTATATTGAGCGGGAAGACTTCATGGAAGTGCCTGCTAAAAAATATTTCCGTCTGGCACCGGGTGAAATGGTGCGATTGAAAAGCGCTTACATTATTAAGTGTGAAGAAGTAGTAAAAGACAGCAACGGAAATGTAACTGAACTTCGTTGTACCTATGTTCCTGAAAGCAAAAGTGGATCAGATGTTTCTGGCATTGCAGTTAAAGGTGTTATCCATTGGGTTAGCATTCCGCACGCCTTAGAAGTAGAGGTGAGATTATATGATCGTTTGTTCAAGGTGGAGGACCTTAATCAGATTGAAGATGATTTTAAAAACTATCTCAACCCTGATTCATTGAAAGTATTGCCAAAAATTTATGCTGAGCCAGCACTCGCAAGTGCGAATCTGGAAGAACGGTTTCAATTTATACGCACAGGATACTTTTGTTTAGACGCAGATTCCACAAAAGATAGATTGATATTTAACCGAACCGTAACCCTAAGAGACACATGGGGTAAAGCTAACAAGTGATAGATTATGGATGCTGATTCCAGCATCCAGGATCAAACAACTTGTTTTCCCAGCCAACCCAAATGCGTGTGTTTGAAATGGTCTTCATACTTTAAGCCATAGCCAAAAATCCGGTCAAATGAACTGTGGCCAAACAAGACAACACCTACCAGTGTAAGCTCATGTATGACAAGTATGTATCCAGTCAGGTAAACGGCAACGGCAATTCCTTTGTGATGAAATAAATTGTAAGTAATTGCGCCAATCCGCGTATTGATCAGATAACCAAGCATGCCAATATCTGGCAGGAGGAACAGAGCCCAAAATACCCAGCCAGCAAATGGAAGATAGGAATTGAGATAAAGAGCAAGCCCAAACATAAAGGCCTCTTCAATGCGGAGTAGATTTTTCATTTGTTAAATTCTAAATATATTTCTTCCACCACCACTGAAACACGATCAGCCCCCAAATGCGTGCGTGAATGTCTTCGGGATTTGACGAAAATAGCTTGCGCTTCAGTTTTTCGATTTCTGAGTAATTGAAAATATTTTGTTGAGTAATGAATTTTTCAGACAAAAGGTCGTCCACAATAAGCGATTTCATTTCTTTTCGAAACCACTTTAGCAAAGGCACTTCAAATCCTTTCTTGGGTCGGTTGTAAAGCTTAGTCGGTAGAATATCTTTATAAGTATCTTGTAAAATCCTTTTTCTTATATCGGAGTTGATTTTGAAATCTGATGGAAGCGAGAAAATATAATTAACGACTTCATAATCCAAAAATGGAACGCGTACTTCCAAACCATTTGCCATGCTCATTAAATCAACTTTGGCCAGCATGTCATTGGGTAAAACCAATTGAGTATCTGTTAGAAGAATATCGTTTATGCTTTCCTTTTCAGGGATTGCGCTGATAAGCCCAGCTTTAAATTCTTCATATTCATTTTCTACAAATTGCTTTCGCGAACTTTCAGACAATAATCCTAAAGCCTGATTTTCATTGGCATAACCAGCCCAACGCCAATAGCGATCTCTGGAGGATAGTTTCATTCCTTCTGCAAAGCGCTGAAGTTGTCTGGCTTTGTTAGCCAAGGGATTGCTTCTAGACTTGGGAAGAAGTTTCCATAATGGAAGTAAAGAGGCAGCTACATCTTCTCTCCAGCTTTTGTTGACGATGCGATGGAACGCTGCATGCTTGTTATAGCCTGCCAACAGTTCATCGGCACCATCCCCCGAAAGGGCAACAGTTGCGTGTTTACGTGTTTCTTGGCTTAATATATAAACATTGATAGCAGATGAGTCAGCAAAGGGCTCATCAATATAATCTAAAATAGAATGAACGTGTTCATATAGATTATCATTCGTTAGAGAGAATACAGTATGCTCTGTTTTAAAATGATTGGCAACCAACCGTGCATACTTAGTCTCATCAAAAAACCTTTCATCCCGAAACCCAATGGAAAAAGTATGCAAATCGGGTTTGTACTTTTTGGCCAATGCGGTAACGACCGATGAATCTATTCCCCCACTTAAAAACGTACCAAGAGGAACATCCGCAACCAACCTTCGTTGAACTGAGGCCTCTAATAAAATTTTAAGCTTTTGTTTTGCTTCCTGATAAGAAATCGGATTTTTTTCAACTTGTAAACTATCGTAAGGTATAGTGTAATAATCGACAATCGACAATTGACAATTGACAATTGTGAGAAAGTGTCCAGGCAATAGTTTTTTTACCTTCTTAAAAATAGTGCGTGGTGCTGGAATATAATTGAGTTGAAGGTAGGTGTGCAGCGAAGTGTAATCAAGATCTTTCCCAATTCCGTAAGCAAGAATGGATTTCATTTCTGAGCCGAAAATAAATTTATCTTCATCCATTACGTATAGTAATGGCTTAATGCCGTATCGGTCGCGAGCTAAGAAGAATGTTTGCTCTTGCTTATCGTACACGCAAAACGCAAAAAAACCATTGAGTTTGTTAAGGCATTTTTCTTTTTCGAGAATATAGAGTTTAAGTAAAACCTCAGTATCTGAATGAGTGGAGAATGAAATTCCTTTTGCTTCTAATTCCTTTCGTAGCTCCTGAAAATTGAAAATCTCACCATTGAAAATAATGCAGTAACGCCCGGCCTCATCCCACATGGGCTGATTAGCAGCAGCACTAGTATCAATTATGGATAATCTCCGATGACCTAATCCTACAAATGAATCGGAATAAAGACCTTGGTGATCGGGACCGCGTCTTTCGAGCGTCTTTGTAGCAGCCGCCAGGTTGATCATGTTGAATTTACCTACAAGGTTAAATGCAAAGATTCCTGTTATGCCGCACATTTGTCAATTCAAAATTTAATGTTCAAAATTAGAAAAAGCTGACAGGCAAAAATAAAGGCAGGTATTGGCCTGCCTGGTTAGTACCGCATCTTACGATCCTTAGAATATTTTTCCGGGATTTAAGATGCCATTTGGATCAAATACTTTCTTTATTCCACGCATGAGATTCAGATTCACTTCACTCATAGCAATGGCCATATACGGTCGTTTTGCAATTCCAATTCCGTGTTCACCCGAAAGTGTTCCGCCAAGGCTAACAGTAAGTTTGAAAATTTCACCTATGCCTTCAGGAATTTTAGTTTCCCAATCGGCTTCACTTATGTTTTCTTTTAAAATATTTACGTGAAGATTGCCATCGCCTAAGTGGCCAAAGCAAACAGTATTAAATCCGTATTGTTTGCCAATCTCCTTTATGCCAGAAATAAGTGCAGGCATATTGGCTCGTGGTACAACCACATCGTCAGACTTTGTAAGAGTGTACCAATTTACAGCTGGTGAAATATTTTTTCTTATTTTCCAGAGTTCTTCTTTTTGAGCTGCACTTTCGGCAAACAAGACTTCGCCAATCTCAAATTTTTCTGCCACAGCCATCACGCGTTCGGCATCGCGCATCAATACTTCCTCATCGTTGCCATCTAATTCACACAGCACATAGGCATTCATGTTTTCTGACAAAGTTGTGGTTACCGGACTGTTTAAAACCTTTGCGCAGTATTCAAATGTTTTTGCAGCCGCTTCACGTTCAAAAAATTCCATCCCGGAAGGGGTAAGGCCTGCTACAAATATTGCTGAGATGGCTTTACAGGCTTCTTCGTTTGTGCTGAACGGAATCATCATCAATACATTCTTCTGAGGAAAGCCGCGGAGTTTGAATACAATTTTAGTGATGATGCCCAATGTGCCTTCACTTCCACACATGAGTTGCGTGAGGTTGTAACCTGTAGAATTTTTCAAAACGTTTGCTGCTGTCCAAATGATTTCACCAGTGGGCAAAACCACTTCCATATTAATCACGTAATCGCGGGTGACGCCATACTTTACCGCTTTCGGCCCACCGGAGTTATTGGCGAGGTTTCCTCCTAAATAACAAGAACCGCGACTGGCAGGATCAGGGGGATAGAACAAGCCCTTTTCTTTCACCGCATTTTGAAATACTTCTGTGATCACCCCAGGCTCAACAGTAGCCTGAAGATTCAATTCATCGATTTGCAAAATTTTATTGAAGCGCTCCATGGAAATAACAACGCCTTTCTTTACAGGAAGTGCTCCGCCACTTAAACCTGTTCCCGCCCCACGTGGAGTAGTGGGTAGTTTGTATGTGTTACAGATTTTAAGAATAGCACTAATCTCTTGTGGGGTGCGCGGTTTTAATACTACATCAGGCAGGAAGAAATAGTCTTCCGTTTTGTCGTGAGAGTATTCATGACGTGCTTCTTCCTCCAGTATCAGGTTCTCTTTTCCAACAATGGCCTCAAATTGGCTTATGATCTCTTCGCGGATACCAGTTGAAGCTACCGCCTCCATCTCTTTAGTGTGTGCCATCAATAATGTAACTTTGCCTTGTATATGAGTTATTCATCCAGCCTCAAAATTACACAATTCCCTTTTTACAGGCTCGGACTTTTTATCTTCATTTTAATTCTATTCAGTAATTGCGC
>JAYVBN010000244.1:0-11046 GCA_043750455.1 Bacteroidia bacterium
GATGATGCCGAACAGCGCGTTCGCATGCAGGCGGCATTAACTCTGAGTACAATTTCAGAAGATCAATTCAATCGTCATCAGGCTAAACTCTTAAAAATCTTAGCAGATGATGCCGCCTTGGAAACAGATGAGTGGAATATAGCTGCCATAACACTAGCGTCACAAAATGCCAGCGCTGAGTTGTTCACGTTACTGATTACTTCTCCTAACAAAGAAAAGAATGTTGATCTACTTACTTCCTTAGCATTTGTTTGCAACCAGACAATCGCCAATATTCAGGTGGTGTTAGAAGGATTAAGTTCCTCATCTCTCTCATACGCACAAAAGCATACCATACTTCAACCATTAATCAAAACAAGCACATCCAACTCGAGTGCATCTATTCGATCATCAATTGATCGTCTCGAACAATCAAATGATATTGCCATTATCTCCGAACTGGCAGCTCTGCGAACTCAACTTCATTTACCACCCTCTCCAGCATTTGTGAAATTAAGTCGTGTGTCACTTCAACACCTGTTGGATCATTCGTTGACAGATAGTATTCGATATCAACAGTTGGCGTTGATTCACTATTTGCCTTATGAAGCTAAGTGGGACGCACTATTCCAATGCCTTCAAAACACAGAGCCCTTGAACATTCAGGAAGCTGCCATGCGACAACTTTCCATCTATCAGGAAGTTGAAATTGGAAAAAGATTGGTAAAGCAATGGAATGAGTTGGGGCCACAAGCGCGGAGGTGGGCAAGTGATCTTTTGTTATACATCGACATTCATCACGATGCCCTTCT
Organism: Bacteroidia bacterium; assembly: GCA_043750455.1. Lineage (GTDB taxonomy): Bacteria > Bacteroidota > Bacteroidia > Cytophagales > Cyclobacteriaceae > ELB16-189. The sequence continues at coordinate 792 of JAYVBN010000244.1, forward strand.
TACCGGATTAGAAAATGGAAAGATCAACATTGGTGAAATGAATTTTGATTTGGAACGAAGACGCACATTATTATGGTGGACTGATAACGAAGACACCAAGCGTAGGGCGAAAGCGCTCTTTTCAGATTCAGGCGTTACTAATCGTGAGGACGCCATCAACCAATTGAGAAGCGCTCTAACTTTAACAGGCTCTGCTTTAGGTGGTGAAAAAATATTTCAAACTATTTGTAGCAATTGCCATGTCTACGGTTCGCAAGGTCAGCGTGTCGGTCCGGCATTAACAGAGATAAGCAGAAAAAGTAAGGAGTCATTGATGCACGACATTCTCGATCCCAATGCAGCCGTTGAAACAAAATATATCAATCATCGATTGGAAACCAAAGCGGGAATGATACACATGGGTATTGTTGATTCGGAAACGGATCAGTATATCGTAATCAAAAAAATGGGAGGAGAAACCGTGACTGTTTATAAAACCGATATTAAACGATTCACCTCGTTGGGTAAATCCCTGATGATGGAAGGATTAGAAGGTAGCATGACTCCACAAGAAATGGCTGATCTGCTCGCTTACTTACAGAATGGGAATTAAGCTCCGTGAAACAGCTCATTTTACTCTTGTGACATAAAAATAATAGTTTGCATAAAAAAGAACGGCCTCACTTAAGAGACCGTTCTTTTTACTGAAAAAGTTATTAGTTACTTCATCTGCCCATACTTTCTTGAATAGCGTTCGTACAACTCCTGTCTTCCTCGCTGGGTCACCCATTTGCCGGGCAGATCCGTCCCGGTAGGGACGGAATGTTTGTAGAAATTTGAATATTGCGAAACCGTCCTGGTAGGGACGGAATGTTTTAACCACCCTTTTTATGGCCAACACCTATACCCAACTTCATATACAATTTGTGTTTGCGGTCCAAAACCGGATTAGCTTGATACAACCTTCATGGGAAGAAGAATTGTTCAAATACATAACAGGAATTGTAAAAAATCATAAACATAAAATGATAGCTATAAATGGGATGCCGGATCATACTCATCTCTTTGTCGGGTTACATCCAACGCAATCAATATCCAGCTTGATGCAAGTGGTTAAGGGTGAGTCTTCGGAGTGGATCAATTCCAAACGATTTGTTAAAGGCAAATTTCAATGGCAAGAAGGCTATGGTGCATTTTCTTACGGCCACAGCCAGGTTAGCCGGGTTTACAATTACGTGATGAACCAAAAGAAACATCACATGAAGAGAACATTTTTAGATGAGTACAGGGAATTGCTTGAAAAGTTTGAGGTACCTTTTGATGAACGATACATTTTTAAGCCTATAGAATAATGGAAAACATTCCGTCCCTGACGGGACGGCCTCAACTCTGCTGCGTTCTCTACAAACATTTCCATCCCTACGGGGATGAGATTCAGGGTCATTGGAATTCATATCATCAAGGTGTAAGAACGGGTCACCCAACTTCAAAGGAAAAACCCATCAATCACTATCGCTTTCCCTGTTTTTTTTGAAACTCTAAAAAATCGAGGAACTCAGGAAACAGCTCATTTTACTCTTGTGACATAAAAAAGAACGGCCTCACATAGGAGGCCGTTCTTTTCATTGAAAGAGTTATTAGTTACTTCATCTGGCCATACTTTCTTGAATAGCGTTCGTACAACTCTTGTTGATTGCCAGGAAGCGTCATCAACTTGCCTGTAATAAATGCATGAGTCAAGACATTGCCGCGATAGTCAAGTGCATCTCCATTAGAAACAAACAAGGTTGCATCTTTTCCAACTTCCAATGTGCCCACGCGATTGTCAATACCCAATGCTTTTGCTGTGTTGGACGTGATCGTTTTCAATGCATCTTCTTTGCTCATGCCATAGGCAGCGGCTGTGCCTGCATAGAAACCCAAATTTCTTCCGCCATGCATCGCTTTATTGTTCATGATTGAAACGGCAACCCCGGCCTGCGTAAGTAAATGAGGTAACTTATAAGGCATGTCAACATCATCATCAGTTCTGCCTAGTAGATTGTGTGTAGATGGAAGTATAACCGGTATTTTATTCTCTTTTAAGAAGTCAGCTACCCACAAGGCACCTGTTCCTCCTACAATAGTAATTCGCTTTACACCGCTGCGTTGAGCAAACCGAACTGACTCAACAATTTCCTTAGGATTATTGGCATGAAGTAAAAGGGTCTTCTTGCCATCAAACAATCCTTGCATGGCTTCAAACTTCAGGTTCGTTTCTTTGGATGAAAGACTTCCATACGATAATGCTTCCGTAAAGAATCTTGTTAATTCAATTACCTGCTTTTCATAGTCAGCGTTAACAGACTCGGCAAACGTAAATGTGTTGAAATCAAGTTGACGTTTCATGATGGCTGGCCAATTCATATGCACGCCAATATCAGCGGTGTGTGTTGCGTCTTCCCAATTCCAGCCGTCCATCTCCATCACAGATGAGGTGCCCGAGATCGTACCACCTGTTGGTGCAGCTTCTGCTAATCGCACTCCATTGAAACGAAATGTTGGCGTGTATTCTGTATCTGTGTTATAAGAAATTTGAGCTCTCACGTTCGGGTTCATTTCTCCCCGCTCAGCATTATCATTCATAGCACGAACCGCACTTACTTCCTGTAAGCCAACTTGTGAATTAGGCAAGATGAAACCGGGATATACATGCTTACCGGTGATATTGATTATCTCATGAGCAGAAAGATCAGGTTTAGCTATAGCGACATCGGCAACTAATGTAAGCTTGCCTTTATCAAACGTGATGATAGAATTTTGAATCACTTGTCCGTTGCCGAGGTGAGCAACTCCTCCCGTAAGGGCAATAGGTTTTGCTTGCGCTTTTGCCGGAACAGGTGTTTGTGCAAAGCCAACATTCACAATGAACATTGATGCAAGCAGGATATACAGTGTGCTACGAAGCTTTTGAGCGAAGTAGTAAATTATTTTTTTCATATCGCGTTTCTTTTATAGTATGCTTAATCTTCTTCCGTTTTTTCAAAACCTAAAACATCATCGCAATGAAAATCAAGTTGCATTTTTGAATCCGCCTTCTGCACAGACCCGCCAGATTTTTTAACGTTCTTCATTTTCTGGATAATGCGTGCGCGATCCGCTGCAAGTTCCTTGTTATTCTGCGCATCTTTCTCTAGATCGAAATACACTTTTCCGTCAATGACAGTCTTCTCGGGTTTTGCATATACCGATAAAGGATGGTCTGTCCACAAAACTATATCTGCTGACTTACCCACTTTGATGCTACCCATTTGATTATCCAGGTGAAGTATCTTAGCCGGATTAAGTGTTACCATTTTCAGCGCATCTTCTTCCGACATACCTGCATATTTTACTGACTTAGCAGCCTCTTGATTTAACCTGCGACCCATCTCGGCATCATCTGAATTTATCGCGGTAAGCACACCTGCACGCTGCATGATGGCTGCGTTGTAGGGAATTGCATAGCGTACTTCCCACTTGTAGTTCCACCAGTCAGAGAAAGTTGAGGCCGCAACTCCATGTTGCGCCATCTTATCCGCTACTTTATAGCCTTCGAGAATGTGAGTGAATGTATTGATACGGAAATTAAAACGTTCAGCTACGTCCATCAACATATTAATTTCAGATTGAACATAAGAGTGACAAGAAATAAATCTTTTTTTATTCAGAATTTCAACCATAGCTTCATCCGCTAAATCTCTTCTCGGCTTTAAGGCTAATCCTTTTTCTTTAGCAGGAATACTATTATAGGCACTCCATTTCTTTTCATATTCCTTTCCATTTGTAAATGCATCAACAAATACTTGTTCCACGCCCATGCGAGTTTGTGGAAAGCGAATAGAAGCCGCATTGCTTGTGCGTTTCACATTTTCGCCAAGCGCAAATTTTATAAAGCCATCGGCTCCCTGAATCTTATAGTTCTCAGGCGATTCGCCCCAGCGTAATTTAATAAGAGCAGATTGTCCCCCAATAGGATTAGCTGATCCATGCAATACTTGTACGGCAACCACGCCTCCTGCAAGCGCACGATAAATGTTGATGGCTTCGGCATCGATATTATCACCAATGCGCACCATACCTGAGTTGCTGGCCACATCGTTGATGCTGGCAGCGCCAATGTGAGAGTGTTCATCAATGATTCCGGCCGTCAGGTGTTTACCCGTGCCGTCAATGTTGCGTGCTGTTGGATCGGAAAGATTCTTTCCTATTTTTAGAATCTTACCATCTTTAATCAGAACATCAGTGCCTTGCAGAATTCCTTCGGTCTCATTTGTCCAAACCGTTGCATTCTTGATCAACAACGTTTCAGCAACAGGTAGGGCCATGTATCCATGAGCACCAAAAGGATAAGTTACTTTTCCGAGTTCTTCTTTTTTATCATTCGCTGCAGACTTGGCTGTTTCTTTACTTTGCAGATCGCCTGTGCGACTACCCGACCACGTGATCCACGTGCCATCAGCCAATTGTCCCTTTCAGTTGTTTCCTTCACTCCAGCCCTATAAACGAATGCTCCCAGTGCTCTGCTTAGTTGGCTTGAAACTTAATGAAACGACATCGTTGCCAAACGTTGCATTCGCATCTAGTGATGTAGAGTCATTCACTTTGATTTTAGCCTTGTGACTACCTGCTTCTCCACTCACTTCCAAATTAAATGACTGATCGTTCACCGTTAAGCTATAATTACCGTTGAAGTTTTTTGTATCCAAAGACTTTACTGAATAGGGTTCGCCTTGTATCCAGTTTTGATGGATGATGGTTTTCTCGTCAAATAGTTTGCCTGAGGTCACAATAAAGTTTGCCAGCATACCTTTCTTTAAACTACCCACCTGATCTTCTACTTTTAATAGTTGGGCAGGTGTAGTCGTTAATGCTTTCAATGCCGCAGTTTCGGATAATCCGTTTTCAATTGCCTTTCTAAGATTAGGAAGGAAGTCTGCCGTTTTCTTGAGGCCAGAAGTGGTGATCGCAAAGTTGATTCCGTTTTTTTCCAGTGCGGCAAGGTTGGTAGGAGCAAGTTCCCAATGTTTCATGTCGGAAAGGGACACGCGTTCGGCATCGAAAGGATCTTCCACATCGTATGCCTCCGGATAGTTAACCGGAATGATGAGCGAAGCTTTGGTTGCTTTGATATCATTGATGCGTTTGTATTCATCACCGCCCCCTTTAATAATATATTGAACACCAAATTCATCTCCTACTTTATCAGCGCGCAAAACTGTCATCCAACTGGTAGCAGCAAATATTTGGGGCATACGTTGGTTTTGAATCCATGCCTCCAACGAATTATCTGCAAAAGGTCGTGGGGTTTGAGCGCCAAACCAATCAGCATCTAAATAAGTTTGACGAAGCAAAGCAATAAAGCCCATCATCGAGGAAGGATACGTTTGCGTAGAACTTCCTTTCTCCAGTGAGTAGTTGGCTGCAACTTTTTGTTTCAGCAAAGCAGTGTTCTCGTTTTTTTCATTCAGTGTTACAAAAGCTGAGGTTCCACGCGCCAGGCCATCGGGCTTGGAAGTTAGTACTGCTCCGATGCCCACTTTGCGCATTTCGTCAGCTACTTTTGCGTTGATTGTAAATTCATCTGCCGCATTGTAGTGCGCGCGAATTGCCTGATTAGCATTGTATGCTCCCTTGGTAGTTGACTCCATTTGTTCAGCACCACCAAAGCCGCGGCCAGTGCGTGTTCTTTCGACATCAGCTAAACCATAGCTGGTGAACATGTCAATTAGCGAAGGATAAATAAATTTCCCTTTCAGGTCGATCACGGTATAGCCTTTAGGAATAGCAAGTCCTGCGCCCACCTGTTCTACCTTATTACCTTTTACCAGCATGGTTGCATTTTGCAATGTTGTTTGCGGGTCCGTTATAATGGTGGCGTTGGTAAATGCGTATGAACCTGCCCGATTGTCCTTCACATCATTTCGGGGAAATGTTTCTTGCGCTAAGGTGTTTCCGGAAAAGAGCAAAGCAAGAGTTAAGAAGCCTCTTCCCTTTTTCAGAAGTTGATACATGATAATCTTCATAGTCGATTTTTGTTTGTTGATATAGGCGGGAAAGTATAAAAAAAGATAGCGGATGTGAACAATTAGTGGGTGTGCGGTCAATAGATAGTTTTACCCTGAGTATCGAAGTAGTTTTGAAACTTTTATGGAAGATTTCTTGATTCCCTTCAGGAGGGTGAACGACAGTTTTGCACATCGCTAAATTTTCGCAAAGTCGCTGAGCCCGCAAAGTGAAAGAAATCAAAACAGCTTTGCGTCTTTGCTCCTTTGCGTGAAATGCATTTTGATTTCCTAATTTTCTATCTTTATACAACCAACTCTCGCTCTATGGCTTCTGTTAATTGGCAAAAGGAAATACAGCCCCTGATCAAAAAGTACAAAGGCAAAAAACATCCGCTGGACTACAACTCTATCTATGAGTTGGTGGTGATGGTGGTGCTCTCGGCACAGGACTCTGATCGGCATATCAATCAAATTGCACCTGGTTTGTTTGCCGCTATCCCCACTATGAGTGCGCTTTCAAAAGCAAATGCGGAACTGCTCTTCCCTTTCATCAGTAAGGTTCGCAACTTCGGAAACAAAACGAAGTGGCTTTTGGAATTAGCTTCCCTTATAAAAGAAGACAAGAATATTCCAACGACTTTAGAAGGCCTAACAGCGTTGCCGGGCATAGGCAGAAAATCCGCCAACGTTATTATGCGCGAAGTGGGTGTGAAGGCGGAAGGAATTATAGTCGACCTTCACGTAGTAAGAGTTGCTCCGCGCTTAGGCATTGCAACGGGTACCGATCCCAAGAAATTGGAAAAACAAATGATGGAAGTGCTGGACGCCAAAGACTGGGGCGAAGTGGGTATGGCCATTTCTTTTTTAGGAAGAGAGACGTGTAGGCCTACTAATCCCAAATGCAAAGAGTGCGTGATGATTGAAGTGTGTGATTATTTCAAAACGAATATTCTGTGATGTAGCTTAAACTACAGCATTAGGAAATAACAGACAGGTAAATGTTCTAATCCCAATTGGGTTTCAAAGGATTTCACCTGGACAAAAGCCTGCCAACTACTAAAACGATATAAAGATTTGAAAAGATCGATTCCATTACGGAAATGTTTTTAACGAGCAGGCTAAAATCGGTGAACGGGCTGTCTATACCTGCAAGTGTATAATAACTAAAATTGTAGCAGGGGATAAAATGAAAAATATCCAATGGTGTATTGATGTTGAATTCATTGGGAAGTATCGTTTCTAACAAAGAATAGGCCAACCCAAAAACCGATCCAATAAGTAAATAAATACTGGCTGAGCCCCATAACCGATAGGAGACATCGTGCTTTTCGCTGAAAATATCTATCAACATAAAATAAAGCAGGATGATAAAGGAAAGTATCGAAGCCGACAGTGAGCCTGTCATTACATAGCGATAGAAAAGAGTGCTCCCTCCAAATGAATTAAGCCCAGCTACTATAGAGGATACAACTGCCAGGCACAAAAGGATAAGAACAAGTCTTTGAAAAAATTTGATATCCGTAAGGTCTTTTATCAATTCATAGGAAAAGTAATTCATAATCAACAATATCGCTCCGAGAAATATAACAAGCATCTGTTGCCAATTTTGAAATGGGTAACGAACAAAAAGTTCGAACAAAAATAAAAAAGTGATCATCACAATCAATTGCCCGGCTAATATCCATTTGTAACCCTTGAGGCGCTCGCTGATAATCTTGGGTGAAATTGCAGAAAGGGAAAATCTTGCCATAATTTAAATCTAAGTGAAGAAAATATTTTGGTCAGACTTCTGGCTGTTAAATCTACAAATTTACTTCCAGTCAAATTCCCATAGCGGAGTTTGATGGAGCAGATGTTCTACAAAATAATTCCATCTCTTTTTGGTGAAGTATTGTTGCTGCACACCCTGATACCCATGGCGCTGACTAGGAAAGATGAGCATATCAAATTGTTTATCAGCCCGCACTAACATTTCTGCGAGTTTAAAAGTAGCAGATGGATTCACGTTCTCATCAATACCTCCATGCACAATCAGCAACTTACCTTTAAGATTCGATGCCATGGTAATGTTTGATTGCTGATGGTAGGTTGAGTCCACAGGCCAACCCATGTACATCTCAGGCCACCAGGCTTTCTCCATCCTGAAGTCATGATCGGCTGAACTGGCTACCGCCACTTTGTAAAAATCAGGATATTGAAGCATTGCATGTCCTGCATCATATCCACCAGCAGAATGACCGAAGATTCCCACACGAGTGGTGTCGATCCAACTATAACTCTTCGATAACTGTCGTATGGCACGCACATGGTCTTCGAGATTGTAACCCATTTTCTTATACGAGTAATTATGAAACTCCTTTGATCTTCCGGCTGTGCCCAGTCCATCCACCATCATAACAATGAAACCCAACTCAGCGAGTGCCTGATTATTAATTCCTATGGCTCTTGAAAAGGTACGTGGTACAATTTGACCATGCGGCCCGGTATAGCTATGATCGATGATGGGATATTTTTTTGTAGCATCAAAATTGGTTGGCTTCCAAAGAAGTCCGTAGATAGTTGACTTTTCATCTTTACCCACTGCTGTGAACAACTGAGGTGCACTCCACTTCATGGCTAACAAATCGGTAATGTCTGCCTTTGAAATTTCCATGAGTACTTTACCAGTTTTAACATCACGCAATACGGTAGTGGTGGGCTGCTGCGGTGAAGAAAAATTATCGATTATAAAACGATTGTCTGGTGAGCCGGAGATTTCGTGATTACCTTCCTCCGGGGTAAGCAATTTCATGTTCTTGCCATCCAACGAAATGCTGTAGAGATATTGTTGATAGGGATTTCGACCCGCCTCCTTTCCGGACGCCAAAAAATAAACAATGCTTTCCTTCGTGTCAATATGTACAATTGAGTTGATAAAAAATTCTCCTGTTGTGAGTGGTAATAGATTGTTGGTCTTTAGATCAAAAGTGTAAAGTTGTTTCCAACCTATCCGCTCCGACATAACTACCAATTTGTCATCCTTCGCGGAAAGGGTGTAATCAAAGCCATCAACATTAGTTGTACTACTTTCGGTGATCAGTGTTTGTTGGGTTTGAGCATTCAGATCAAATTTGATAAGATGAGCCTTCTGAAAACCCCGTTCACGATAACTGGCAAGTGCCATTCCTGACTGTTGCAGCCAATCAACTGAATATCCATTTTCATGAGCGATCCTGGGTAATCCCGGATTAAACTCTTTTCCTGTACCTACATTAAAGAAGGTTGGAATAAGATGCACAACAGTAGTGTCGCCTGGCGACCCTCTGTAGTAAGAGAGGAGCTTAGCGCGATACAAGGTATCAACACTCCAGTCCAGCAAAAACATTTTACGGGCATAGCGCAAATCACAAATGGATGTTTGTATCCATTTCGAATCTTTTGACCAGTTGACACTAAACCGATCGGGTCGCTTTCCTCCTTCACCTTCTATGATATCGCTCCAACCATAATAGCTGCCATATTCATAATCCTTTTTTCCCTGCGTGCTTAATTGTTTGACAACACCCGTTATTCTAGAACGAATAAACAGATTATAATTTTCGGAATAGGCAATCCATTTACCATCGTGTGATACTGATTCTAAAGGATTTGCACTGTCTGCTTTTTTAGAGACCTCTTTCAAAGTTTCTGTTTTGCTGTTCCACTCCCATTGTTTTTTTCCGGCTGTGAACTCCAGTAGTGTTGCGTTGACATACTTTAGGTCGGTAATAGTAAGAGCATTGGGGTCCATTTTTTCTTTTAGCAATTCGCTCAGTTTTTCTGCGAGACTAGTGTGATCAAACAACAGAGATTTCTTTAGCGGCTTGAACACAACCTTATAAAACAACTTTTCGCTTTTTGTGCTGTGTGTATACCAAAACCCAGTACTATCAGCAAACCAGTTGGGCATCACCCCTAATTGAAACGCCTTCTTGTTGTTAACATTATCCCACATAAAACTCACGGCTCTTGTATAATCTGTTTTGGTAATCGGCTGTGCAACTCCGAAATGAAAGGATAAAACAAGTGCGGTAGCAAGTGATGCTTTAGTCATAGTATTTCTAATTATTGGTCAAGAACGGTTATCGTTGTGGCGATAGCTGATGAAGATGTCGTATTCGTAGCCAGGGGTAAGTGAGGGCATTACCTAAGTTAACGATTATTTAGGGAAGTTCATTTTCTTTAGTATGGCTATAAACCGGGGATCGGAGCGGTAGGGATCATACTTGGGA
>JAYVBN010000245.1:0-8421 GCA_043750455.1 Bacteroidia bacterium
CGAGGCATAGCAGGAACTTTCATCGTTTCTTCGCGCGAAGGCTCAGATGGCTTTGTTCTGTTTTGAGATTTTGATTCTAGGCCCTTTACCCCGATAATAATCTCCTTTATCGCGTTAGCTACTTTGTTAATCTGGTTCCGGTATATCGTATTGTTAACATTATCCTGCCTATCATCGTCTTTAGGTCGAAGCGGCCGATTTACTCCCTGCGCATGGTAAATAAAATCAATTGATCGAAGAGCACCCTGAAGTACAGTTTCAAGCAACCCAACATCCTCATTGTCTATTTCATGAATTCTCACAGGAAGGATTCTGCTGGCTATATTTCCATTGGGAAGTTTAATCTCTCTTCCACAACGGTCTTCGGAAGCCGCTTTACTGAATAACAGGAATTCATTATTCCAGGCAAAGCTTTTGGTATCGCAATAGGTTTGGGATACAATGGGAATAAAAATAAGGGCCTTAATCTTGGAGGAAATGGTATGATCAACGTGATGGGACTCCAGAAGGCCGTCTTCCGGATTTTCATCAAAAAAAACGGTGAGTTTATCTTTCACCGTAGCCACTAATTCTTTTCGGAGCTTCTCCACGAATTCACTTACCCACCCGTCATACTGGTTGTCGTTGTGCCGATAACTGATGAATATGTCGTATTCGTAGCCCGGGAGTATGGACGGCATAGGAGGGTATCAGGTTTGGTGCCTTCGAATATAGTAATTCCTTTGGGATTCTCTATTAGTATCTTATTGGTTCAACCTCACTCCCTTCCCATTTTTGTATTTGTTTTTCTCATACTGCTTATGATGATTATCCGTTAGGTTGATCACAAGAGTAAACACCAATCTCAGTTAATTAAAATTGATCCTTCGATGTTCCGTTTCTCTAATGGCTTTACTGTTGGATCTGTTATTATAGTGGGTATTCTGCTTGCATTGTATACCGTCTTTTGGTAATGCATTTACCACGAACACAAAGGACATAGAGGGCTTTGCTCCTTTCGTGATACCTTTGTGAACTTTGTATTTATCATTTTAAGCAACTGTAAAATTTTTGTAAATTCGTTCTCCAATTCTGAATCTTATGAAAGCTTCTTCCTTTTCCGAAAAAGAAATCAACCCACTTCACAGTATTGAACAATGGGAAGATGATGTTTTGCTTCGTTACCCTGAAGCAAATACTAAAGCAAAAGAAGAATTTCGGAATTATGAAGACCCGGCACGCGATACCGTGAAAGAATTTTATAGGCTCAATCACACATATCAATCATATGATTTTGTGATGGAGAAGAAAAAAGAATTTTTACAATTCAACCGCAAAGAAATGCCCGTGTGGAATGCCATGGAGTATTTAAACACATTGGTAGATGACTCTGATCCGGATATTGAATTGGATCAGCTTCAACATTTATTGCAAACTGGCGAAGCCATCCGCAGAGATGGTAATCCTGATTGGTTCGTGCTCACTGGCTTCATTCACGATATGGGAAAAGTACTTTGTCTTTTTGGCGAACCGCAGTGGGCAGTCGTAGGCGATACATTTCCAGTTGGATGTAAATTCTCAGATAAAATTGTATATCCGGAATTCTTTGCCAATAATCCTGATGCGAACAATGTGCAATACAATACCAAGTATGGTATTTATTCTCACGGCTGTGGCCTCCGCAATGTAAACATGTCGTGGGGCCATGATGAATACTTGTATCAGATCACAAAAGACTATTTACCTGAGCCTGCTTTGTATATGATCCGTTATCATTCGTTCTACGCGCAGCATCGCGAGCACGCCTACGAACATCTGATGGATAGTCACGATCGCGAAATGTTTGAGTGGGTAAAGAAATTCAATCCCTATGATTTGTATTCCAAAAATCCTGTGCCTCCCAAAGTAGATGAGTTAAAGCCTTACTACGAAGATTTGATTGCGAAGTATTTGCCGACTATGGTGAGGTTATAAGGAATTCTAAAAGGTTAAATGCTTATATTATTAGTTACCTACCTGCAGTTGTTCAGATTGGGATTCTAATCGACAAAGCATCCGTTCAAAAAATTCCAAAACACAGGAGAATCGTAAGAGAAAAACTTTATCGGATTTTGATGACCGACCAAAAAAGGACTCTTGTAATTCTACTATCAATTGCCTTTATTTAGCAATCCATTTTTGCTAGCTACCTAAACAAGATTCAATGCCCTCCATCCTTCCCGATTACGAATATGATATATTCGTAAGTTACCGTCATAATGATAATAAATACGATGGCTGGGTTACAGAATTTGTTGAGAAACTGAGGCAAGAGCTTGACGCTACCATCAAGGATAGACTCACTATCTTCTTCGATAGGAATCCACAGGAAGGGTTGTTAGAAACCCATCAGGTGCACGAGTCTCTTAAAGGGAAGATTAAGTCATTGATTTTCATACCTATTGTGTCGCAAACCTACTGCGACACGAGCTCGTTTGCATGGAAAGATGAATTCCTAACCTTCCTGGGCGAGGCTGATCGTGATAGTATCGGAAAGACCGTGCGCACAATTTCAGGAAATGTAATCAGTCGAGTACTACCGATAAAAATACATGAGATTGAGAGCGATGACCTTCGGTTGCTTGAGCGTGAGCTAGGTGGAATTATGCGTTCAATCGATTTCATTTATCAGGATGCTGGCGTAAACCGACCATTGCGCTCAAAAGATGATGATTTTTCAGGCGCACAAACTCGTCTCTTGTTTCGCAATCAGATTAATAAAGTTGCTAACTCCATTAAAGAGGTCATCGCGGGTATAAAATCCAATAACCGGGGAGAATCAAAACCTGTATCGGCTCATTCTCTTACCATCGATAGACCGATGGCTGCTTCAACTTTTACCACCTCATTGCCTGCCGGAATTAAGGTACACGTTATTGACCGAGCCAAGCCTTCTATTTTTCTGGCGTGGACAAGTAGTGAATTGAAAGCACAACGGGAGGAAATAGCACTGGTTCTGCAAAAGGCAGGATTTAGTGTATTGCCCTCCAATGACTGCCCTGCTGACGATGAAGAATTCAAAAATAAGGTAGAAGAAGATGTAAAAAAGTGTACTTGCTCACTCCATATATTAGGGAATGAATTTGGCCGAAGGTTTGAGGTAGATAACGAGGTGTCCTTTCCTCAGTATCAACTTAATGAAGTAAAGAAATTAGTAGAGCCTTCATCTTCTGAGTTTCAGTGCTTCATCTGGAACGTAAATAATCCGGCAAAACCAGTAAATGCTTCACAGCAGGATTTTGTACGAAGCATAAGAAATAACATCACACGAAACATGATGTTCAGCAACAGCGCAGGAGCGATGCAATTAGTGGATGACATCCGTGTGGTGATGATGAAAGAAGAGGTAGCCTTATTTGACAGTAAAGACACCGACATATTTTTCATATTCAATCAACAAGATGAGAGTGATGCGGGGCGCATTACTGATTTGATCAGCGAATACTACCCTATCGAAACATTGAACATCATGCCCGATGGCGATGAATCGTACCGCGAAAAATCTGCTCAACAAATACCAAGAAGCAAACTAGCCGTGGTTTATTTTAAATATGCGGCCGACTGGGCCATTCCATTTGTAAAACAAATTTGGAAGGAGATCGGGGGTGCCTCATCACCAACCCAAATCATGTTAGTAGGCGAAAATGATCCGGTCAGCAACGCTTCGAGGGTGTTCAAAGCACCTAAAGTAGTTTCAAGTATTGTCTCCAAAGAAGAAGTACCGGAAGAAGTGAAGAAGGTGTATGTAAAAGTGGTGAAAGTGTAAATGGAAACATCAACACTTCAACATTCAAAAATCAGCGATCACACTTCGAACTTCTATTTTAATGGAATATCGAATGTTGAATGTCGATTATGGAATTTTGAAGTTAATACAACTTCACTATTCAAAATTCAGCAATTAGCATTAAAACTTTCATTATAATGGAATAGCGAAGTTGAAATGACAATGAGAAAGGTAAGAGAAGGATGAAAAACAACCTTGAAGATAGATTGATAAAACTGGCTGTTATGATAATTCAGTTTGTAGAAACGATTCCCAGTACCAAGGCTGCTAATCATTTAACTGGCCAGCTTGTTCGCTCGGGTACTTCGCCTGCTTTAAATTATGCTGAGGCTCAAAGTGGTGAGTCTAACAATGATTTTATCCATAAAATGAAAATAGTTCTCAAAGAGTTGCGAGAACCACTTGTTTGCTTAAAGATCATTTATCAGGCTAAACTTTATTCATCTGAAGAACTGACAAAAGCCTTACTTAAAGAAACAGATGAGTTGGTGGCCATTTTTGTCACAAGTGTCAAGACAGCTGAGAAAAACCGACTCAAAAAGTAATCGAAAATGATTCTTCACTACTCAATATTGGCGATTAGGAAATCAGACTTCGGTGCAAATGAAAGTTTGAATGCTGAGTGTCGATTAGTGAAATGTGAAGTTGGTGATACTTCGCCATTCAAAATTCAGCAATCAGAATTCAAACTTCTTTTTAATGGAATTTTGAATGGAATAGCGAATGCTGAGTTCATGAAGTATGAAGGCGATATAAACAACGAGCACTTCGCTATTCAACCTTCGACATTCATCATTCTTACTTCTGCATTAAATGGAATCTTGAATGATGAATGTAGAATGCAGAAGTGTGAAGATATATAGAGCTATGCAAGAACAAGATCCCATCTGCCCCTACACCGGACTTCGGCCTTTTACGGAAGACGAGTCTCTTTATTTTAAAGGGCGCGATGAACATATTGATCAGGCCACCAAACAGCTTGAAAAAAATAAATTCATTATGCTCACGGGTGCTTCAGGAGATGGCAAGTCTTCGCTTGTGTATGCCGGCATCATACCAAATGCAAAAGCAGGATTTCTTCGTTCGCAATTTTCTAATTGGGTGGTGGCCGACTTTAGGCCGGAGCGCGACCCATTAGGCAACTTGAGTCATGCATTGGCAAAGCAACTCGGCATCGCCAATGAAAATACCGTTCGCACCGAACTTAGCCATGGCTTTTCTGCACTGGTCGATGTATATAAAGCCTCTTCACTTTATCTTGATACAGTTGAAGAAGACTTCAGCACGTTGGATGATCAGCAAAAATCCAAACGCAAGCGCACCGCGGCCAATCTCATTATCATTGCCGATCAGTTTGAAGAATTTTTCACCAATCCCGAAAACTTCCACAAAGGGGCTCCCTCTCAAGAGGCAGGTTTAGTTACTAATCTATTGCTGGAAACCGCGCGCATCGCATTGGAAGAAAAGCTCCCAATCTACGTGATCGTCACCATGCGATCGGACTTTATCGGGCAGTGCGCTTCCTTTAGAGGATTGCCTGAGGCTATTGGGTTCTCTCAGTTTTTTGTACCGCGATTGAATCGCACGCAGTTACAAGAGGTCATTGAAGAACCCGCAACATTGAGTGGAAATAAAATCTCTCGCAGACTGACCGAGCGCTTGATCTACGATATGGTGGAAGGCACTGATCAGCTTCCTATTCTGCAACATGCACTGAATCAGATTTGGAAGATGGCCAATGAAGGCCGAACCGAAATGGACTTGCTGCACTATGCCATGGTGGGTGGCATGAATGGAGCTGAGTTACAAGCAAAGGAGGCTGTCGATTTTGAAAAATGGTTCCGTGTCCTTCCCGCTAACATTCAGGCGTGCTACAATCAGCCTGGTTTGCAAAACGTGTTGAACACCCACGCCAACAAGCTCTATAATTTTGCTTTGTCAAACAAGGAAGTTAGCGAAGCCGATGCACAACAAGTTATTGAAACAGCTTTTAAGTGCTTAACAAAGATCGACAATAGCCGTGCCGTGCGCAACCGCATGACGCTGAGTGAAATCACGGCCGTTATCAATCGGCCACATCTTGATCATAAAAAAGTAGGGCAGGTTCTCTCCGTTTTTCGCGAGCCAGGCAATACCTTACTGCGACCATTTATTGACGAAGTGTCTGAACTTTCGAAAGATTCTGTGTTGGACATTACGCACGAGAGCCTGATTCGCAACTGGGAAAATCTAAGCCAGTGGGCAAAAGATGAGTTCAACAGCTACACCACGTACCTTGATTTTAGTCAACAGTTAAACCGCTGGATAGATAGCGGAAAGTCAAATTCGTTTTTACTGTATATAGGGCCGTTAACCTTTTTTGAAAGTTGGTTTGAGAAAGCCAAGCCCAATACAGAGTGGATAGCACGTTACCTGGGCGAAGAACTGGATCATGCACAACAGCAAGCTACTGCGAGTTCCATTTTAAGAAATTCGAAAGAGTTTTTGCAACGCAGTGCGCGCAAGCATGCAGTTACCCGGGCGGTGATGAAGTATGGCCCTCGGAAAATTGCCGCAGCGCTGGCGGTTGTCGCATTCATTGGATTGAGTTCGTTTGCGTTTAAAACGTATCTCGACAGGCGCAACGTAGCAGTGTTGGAGAACATCAAAGAACAATCTTTTTCTCTATTCAATAACCCCAAACTGAGTTTTGCCAACCGGGCGACCCTGGCCACAGAACAGATACGTGCAAACATCACCACTATGCCAGAAGTAATTGACAACGTGAAAGATCCGCTTGAAAAAATCGTGATGGCGAATGGAATAGCGACCTCATTGATTTTTGAAGGACGTACAGAACCCGCCCGCGAAATAGCAGAGGCTATCTCGATCACTGATAGTTTGCTTTCAGGATACGAGCCAGACTTTACTAACGGCAAAAAGATTTCTGACTACCTCAAGAATGTAAATGAATGGCGCACCACATTGGGGCTAGCGTATTTTTATAATCCTACCGAGCAACTCATGCAGTTACAGCAGGAGAATGCCAGGCGATCAGCGGAAACGGTGCTTACGGTCTTAAAGGATACGCCAAAGAACTTTGACGATATACTGGGCTACACCACAAGTTTAGAGACAGCCATCAACTTTAACTCCTTTTCAAAAGAAGAACTGAAAACTGTCATCCATTCGCTTTCGCCTTTTGAAACCAGTGCCAAGACAGAGTGGGTTAATACTCACTTTAAGCGCGATAAACTTTTGATTCGCGGTTATCAGGGTTACGGATTTAATTTTAATGGCTTGTACCAGGAATTAGCCCTTCTCTATGCAGCCGAGGGCAACATCGCCAGGAGTTTGCAGGCGATTGACACACTAGTAAAATACAACGAGCCCTACTACGAACGCAATTATACAAATATGCTGGACAATGCTGCCAACGTGGCTTCTGTATTGTTCCGCACCGGGCATGGGGATTTACTGAATGCCTTTGTAACCGGCTACTGCCAACATAAAAAAATGACGGAAATAGAGTTCTACCTGCGCTTATTGGGACGGGCGCAACCCTATCAATTAAACAGGAATTTAAGTTTTGGATTTTGGCCAGAAGCTCACAATATTAACTTAAGCTATGGTGAGGAGAAGGAGATTACGTTCTTCTACCAAAAATTCCGCGAGGCAGCCAATAGAAGCACTAACCCGAACGAACAGAATTTCTTGCTGGCCCTATCCTATAAAGATGAAGCCATCACCATTGCCCATAAAGCTGAAGTGGCCGGGAAAATGTATAACCGCGAAGTGGTAACTCCCTTGTTCGATAAAAGTATTGTGCATTACAACAAAGTTGATGGCAACTATTTAAATGAGTCCATTGATCAGACAATCACAGCGGCTTCCGATTTGATCTCAGCGCCACGGAGCAGATTATTTTTGTTTCCCGATCTGATTTATCCGTTTGTGCCGCAAGGTGCCCGCGACTATCATTGGAATTACATGTCCGTCTGCTTTATGGACTACCTGATTGACAAGAATTTGCTCTCCTCTTATTACAAAGAAACAGCAGAATTAAAATTATTTGAAGCCTGGCTGACAGATTATCACTACCATGTATCTGCCACGGATATATTTATGCGTCAGCATGCTGCCATCAATGTACTGGCAAAAATAGAGAAGGCCCTTGCACAGTTCAATGCAGGCAATCAGGTTGATTTGAATTTGCTCTATTTATACCTTGGAAGTTATGCACTCGACAAGGGTGACCAACCATTAGCTTTACAATACTACTCCAAGATGAACGTAGGGAATTTTGGAAACTTGCTTCGTTATAAAATACTAACTGGCTTGAGTAACAACACATCGTTTAGGCTTATGGGAAAGGCTTTCACCTGTTATCTTCAAAACAATAAACCTGCAGAGGCTAAACGTATCATTGATTTCTTCAAGAAGCCCGTTAATCGATCATCCATTTATGCGGCAGCGGCACGTGAATTGTCCGCTCAGCAAGTTAACCCTCCTTTGGCTGGTGCATTACTTGATTCGGCAATTGTTGAAATGAACCGGTTAGAAAATCTAAACTCCGATCAACCCAACCGGTTTCGGATCACAATTGCGTTGCTCACACAGTCGCCTACCGAGCAATC
>JAYVBN010000246.1:0-3665 GCA_043750455.1 Bacteroidia bacterium
GGAAATTATTTTACCGCACAGCCTATTGGTGTCATATATGGAGCCTCCGTCTACACGAAAGGAAAAGACAAATACGAAATTACCGATCAGAAATTTGAATACGAATATGATCCAGGTCATCAGACTATTTTGCCAAGAGCCTGGAATGCGGAACATAAAGACACCTATGAAAGCATCATGGGACTGAAGGAAGGTGAAAAACCAACATTTAGTCAAAACCTTTACTTCATGTTCCGTCATCAAATAGGCACTATGTATGTCCGATATTTCATGTGGAATTATGCTGGCCGCGAAAGTGACGATCAGGGGGCAGACTGGCTATCCCCGCCACATTGGTTTGAGAAAGTTCCGCAGGCATTGGCCGAAAACCGCGGCAGAAATAATTACTTCATGATCCCCTTTGTTCTCGGACTGATTGGAATGTTTTATCAATTTTTGAAAGACACCAAAAACTTTGCAGTAGTAGGATTGCTTTTTATCATGCTTGGTGTAGCCATTGTGGTGTATTTAAATTCCCCGCCTGTTGAACCGCGGGAGCGAGATTACATTTATGCCGGGTCTACTTATGCCTTTGCTTTTTGGATTGGGTTTGCCGTTATAGCGATTGCAGAGTTCTTTAATCGTTACCTTAAAAATTTAAAAACGTCTGCAGTTGTCGCAACAACACTCGCCCTTTCGGCACCTGCCCTTATGGCATTTCAAGGATGGGATGATCACGATCGTTCGGATCGATTCTTTTCAGTTGACTCCGCAAAAAATTATTTAGCTACATGCGCTCCAAACGCAATTATCTTTACCGGTGGCGATAACGATACTTTTCCGTTGTGGTATGTTCAAGAAGTAGAGGGCTTCCGCACCGATGTAAGGGTTGTGGTATTAAGTTATTTTAATACCGATTGGTACATCGATCAATCAACTCGCCCTGCATACGAATCACAAGCTTTTCCTTACACGCTTTCGCTGAAAGATTATCAACAAGGAGGCCCTAATGACTATCTCCCGTTCAAGGATTTAAAAATCGGTAGCATTGATGCCAAACAGTATGTAGGATTGCTCAGTAAAAATTATCCCCAACTCAGAAGCGATGACCGGAACATTATTCCCAGCAAGGTCATGACTCTGGATATCGATAAGGCCGAAGTGCTCTCGAAAGGTATCATCCCTAAAGGCATGGATAGCCTTCTTGTGGATAGGATGAATTGGAAATTATTGCGAGGCGGGCTCGAGAAAAAAGACCTGGCTATTATTGATTTAATCGTAACCAATAATTGGGAACGTCCTCTGTACTTCAACAACACTTCCCTTTCTCAAATTAATATTGATCTGACACCCTATATGATCCAGGAAGGAATGGCGATGAGATTGTTGCCCATTAAAAATCCTGATCCTAGAAAGAATTTTGTAAGCACAGACGTGATGTTTGATAACATGGTTAACAAATACCAATATCGTGGGCTTGATAATCCTAAGGTTTATTACAATGAAGACTACCGGGGTTTTGTACTTAACCACCGTAGTTCGTTAAATGATTTGGCCGACATGTTGGTTATGGAACATGAGGCAGAAACAAATAATGTAACAGAGGCTCTTTCTGTTGAAGAGCCTGTAGAAAATAAAATGGAGAAGGCTAGAAAAGTTGTGCTCTTTAGCCTGGAGAAAATGCCAGATAAAGCTGTGCCTTATGACCAGACAATCTCTGGAACCGTTGAACTTCTTTTCAAAGTAGGAGAGAAAGAAAAAGCAATTGAAATAGCTAAAGTGGCTGGAGACCGTGCTGATGAAATGGCTACTTACCTCATTGCTGGTGGGCAGGGTGTAACCTTAGAACTAAGAAAAAATCTATTCGTGCTTGGAGATCTGCAACGCACACTTCACGAAAATGGAGAACATGACCTGGCAAAGAAATTTGAAGATGCCTATGAAAAGCATCTTGCAAATCTACAACTGGAGGAGTAATGTGAATCTTGAGTTTTAAATCACAAATACTAAAACGAAAGATTCAAAACTCAAGATTGCTTGCGGGCAATCAGAAATAAGTCCAGCGCTGTCTGCGCATCATCCGTTAAAAGGTAATCCTCATGCCGGATGCTGCTCACAAGTTCATCCGCGGTATCCTTTAATTTATTTCTATTGAATCGGTTCAATAATTCATACGGCACTCTTAATATAGACGCAGGAAGTTTGTGCTGAAGATCTAGCACATCAAACCGCATAATCCTATCAACCGATTTTTTGTTGCGATCATAATACTGCTGCACTTTTTCATTACCAGTGATTCCCTTCATCTCAACTTTACTGAAATATTTTTTGGCTAAATCAGTTAATTCGCCTGCCGTGTATTCGCGTATGTGCCACGGGTTCCGCGAAAGCGACCTGGGTCTGTTAGGTGTGGTGATGAGTGCCGTTCCTCCAGGCTTTAGTATGCGGTTGATCTCTTTAAGAAATAAATGATCATCTTCAATATGTTCAATCACCTGAAAACTAAAAATCCGCTCAAAAGAATTATCGGCAAACTGAGTTAATGGCGGGATATTCCCGCTCAAAAATTTTCCGGAAGGGTATTTCTTGCGGAGCTGATCAATCACTGGTTCAATCTTATCAATGGCCGTATAGCTTTTGGATTTATCAATTAGCAAATCAATTCCTCTTCCTTCGCCACAGCCAACCTCCAGTACATCACCCTGCACAAAATCCTGAGCCAGCACATACGCTTTGAGCAACCGCTGATGGATGGGGTTGTCTGAAGGGATGCTTTCAGAGGTAATTTCGGTGGTAAAGACTTTCGCCATTTTAAAAATTTAGTGGGGCAAAAGTAAAAGAAGGAATCCGATTTATCGTTGTAATTTAGTGTTCACTCATATTTTCAGTCAAGATTTGCCATCAAAGTCAAATGAAAAGCATTCTTAGCGTTATATTCTTCACAGTAACTGTGTCTTGTTTTGGTCAGGCCATTGGCAACCTAAATCTCAATTATATATATAATCCTCAAAATGAAGTTGACTTGCAGTTGAAATTGGTAAAGGGAGAAAACGAAATCAAAATGTATTACTCGCTTCAAGCTGCCACCGTTCAGTTTACAACAGAAAGCTGTTCCATTAGTTGGCAAAGGCGAGACTCCTTTAGTCAACGTGAAGGCACCGATATAACACCGGTGGAAATACAAGCACCTGTGACCATAGATGGAAAAAAAAACGGTGTGCTTTCCTTTCCAATACCTGAAAAGCCATGGCTGCTGGTAGTAAAGGTTAGCAACATTGCTTCATCAAAAAGCTGGATTTACATTAAAACAATTGAAGCGAATTATCCTGTTAATGCCTATTTGACTGGGGTAAGCGGAATTTTGAACAAGCCGTTCGTTTCAACAACAAGTGAATATACAGTTCACGGAAGTGGATCAGGAAAACCCGCAAGAGTCTCTTTTTACAAAAATACTTTTAATCCAGCTTCACCGCCTTTTGTAGAAAGCGAATCGGCCGTTGACCGTTTTCTGTTTCATGACTCTACCTTCACAATAGAAATTGAAAAGAAAAGAAAATTTGCGTCTCCAGGGCTTTATCTTCTTCAGGAGGACACAACTGCCGCAGAAGGAATTGCTTTCCGATCCACACATGAAGCGTATCCAAAATATACCCGTGTAGATGACCTCGTAAATCCATTGATATATG
>JAYVBN010000247.1:0-5604 GCA_043750455.1 Bacteroidia bacterium
AAGCTTAAGCTCCTCTCCACGAAGCGTAAGTTCAATAGCGTACACAGAAAGTTGAATCACCTCATCTCCCGCCTTAAGGCGAACTAACTCTCGGCCCCCGGTTTTAAGTTTTAGAAATGATTCGACCAACGGTTCGCTCATTTCACGCAAGTCCTCAATACTCTCTGCTTTAGTTACGCGCAGCAAACGTTTGGCCGCACTGTTAATAATTTGAATGGATCCGTCACGCTTAAATGTGAGAATGCCAATGCCAACATGCTGAACAATGTTTTTATAAAATTGATATTCTGAGTCGCGCTCTTTTCTAGAGTAACGTAACTTGGCTAACGCCTCATTTAATTCTTTTTGCAGTTTTTGAACACCCGGATCTTCACTACCTGTTTTAAAAGAAGAAGATGTGTCATCGAATTCAATGGAATTGAATAATGAAGCAAAGTTCTCATCTGACGATTCTACTATTTTAACGAGATGCTTTACCTGAAAAAAAATTGCGCCTAATAGTGCCAGTATCAGGATGTAACTTCTGCCAGCTCCAATACTGACAAAAGCAAGAGCAAAAATGGTAGCAACCAAAATTACGACTCTTGTAGCAATTGGAGAACGCCAGTTAAATTCCATATTTTTCCATCCTACGATAGAGGGATGCACGTGTTAAGCCCAGCTCCTCTGCTGCTTTGGATATGTTTCCGTTGTGAAGTTGTATGGCTTTGGCAACGGCAGCTTTCTCCACTTCATCAAGGTTGAGGGTATCCACGTTAACAGCATCATTGCCTTTGCGACTAAACAAGAAATCACTGCCTTGAAGAGTAGAAGAGTCAGCCATGATAAGTGCCCGTTCAATTGAATGTTGAAGCTCGCGGACATTGCCAGGCCAAGGATATTTTTTGAGTTTGGTCATGGCATCAACAGAAATAGAGAGCACGTCCTTTCTGTACTTCTTTGAATAGAAATTCAAGAAATGATTGGCTAACATGGGTATATCATCACCACGCTCAGTAAGTGGAGGAACGGTAATTTCTACCGTGTTAATTCTATACAACAAATCCTGTCGGAATTTTCCATCCTTCACCATTTGGTGCAAGTTCATATTGGTTGCACAGATCAGCCGGATATCTACTTCCATGGAGTTGTTGGAGCCAACTCTTGTCACCTGTCTCGATTGCAAAGCAGTAAGCAATTTACTTTGTAGACTCAGGCTTAGATTGCCGATCTCGTCTAAAAATAGAGTTCCGCCATTAGCCAATTCAAACCTGCCCGGTCTGTCTTCACGCGCATCGGTAAAGGCTCCTTTCTTATGTCCAAAGAGTTCGCTTTCAAAAAGTGTTTCGGTGATAGCACCCATGTCTACAGAAACAAAGGAGCTGTCCTTACGCAAGGATTTTTGGTGAATGGCGCGAGCAATTAATTCTTTTCCCGTTCCGTTTTCACCCAGTATTAAAATGTTAGCATCCGTCTTAGCAACTTTATCAATTAATGTAAACACTTCTTTGATGGCAGGGCTATTGCCAATAATATCCCGGAAAGGTTGACTGATTTGTTCCTCCAGCATCTCTTTCGCCTTACGTAGTTTATCAACTTCATTGTATGATTTCTTCAACCGGATGGCCGTAGAAATGGTAGCAATGAGTTTTTCATTTTGCCAGGGTTTCAATACAAAATCTGTTGCGCCCTCTTTTAAAGCGCGCACAGCCATTTCAACATCGCCAAAAGCGGTGATCATTATCACTACCGCGCTCGCATCTTTTTCTTTGATTTGTTTCAGCCACTCAAAACCTTCTTTACCGCTGGTTGTATCTTTGCTGAAATTCATATCCAGCAAAATCACATCGTACGTGTCGTTGTTTAGAAGAAACGGAATCTTGTTTGGATTTTTTTCAATGATGACTTGATAACCATACTTTTTGAGCAGCATTTTGGCTGCCAATAGCACGTCTTCATCGTCATCGATCATTAGTATTTTACCGCCTTCGTTCACAGTTTTTAGGTTTATTAAGGGTTTGAACAGGAAAAATTGTGCCAATACACAGGCTGTCCGGAATTAAAGTATTTCCAGCTTTATCCGTGCTAATACGTACAAAGATGTTCAAAAATGAACAGTGAATGAAATTTATTGTATTGGTTTTACACAACTAATAAGCCCTTCATCGCAGAATGATCAGGGGATAAATTCAAATATGTTCACTTGATTTTTATTGACAAGTATCATTCGCTCGTCAGTAAGAAGTACAAATTCTGAAGGTGTTGGTATATCTATCACTCGTGTTTCTGCTGTAAACAGATCAAGGAATTTTAATTGATTGTCTTTTTTGTAATACAACTCCTCGCCCAGGAAATTGAAATAGGAAAGGTCTGTCTCCTGAATTTTACGGATTTGCTTTCCAAGGGAGTTGTACACTGTAATTCCTGTTTTAGGATCGAGTAAGAAAAGAAAATTTTGATATTCACGCATCAGTGTAAATCCATTTTCTTTAAACTGATCGCTAATGGAAAACTCGGCAATAACCCTTGAATCTTTAAGGCTTACTTTCTTCAGACCAAGATCGGCATTATCTAATACCCATATGTTTTGGTCACCTGATGGACAGATTAACGCAACGTCAATAGCAATGGAAGAGTCAATAGTTTGAAAGGGATTTATTCCTAAATCTGGCGAAAGCCATGTAAACTCTTGCGTCTTTTTATAATACACCAACAGTCGAATTGCGTTGGCCGGATCAAATAGGGTGGGCGTGCCTTCGTAAACATAATTGCCTAAGCTTATACCGTTTTTGTCATACTTTAAAATTTCCCCAGATTGGAGCACTATATAAAAATCACCTGCGCGATCTATAGCGGTATAGACAATTTCAGATGCAGTCTTAACTGACGCTATCTTTTTTGTTTGACCTGATGAAAGGAAAGAAGTTAAAACCAAGAATAGCAATGACAGTAGTTTCATTTCTTAAAACTTTTTAATTCCATCGCTTGTCCATCGAAAACAGCGTAGGTACTAAAGTGAACCCATTCACCCAGATTAATGTAACGACTTCCTTCACCCACTTTTAAATCTAACGGAAGATGACGGTGCCCGAATATATAGAAGTCGTGATGTTGCGTTTTTTCCAGTTCGCGACAATAGGCGAGTAGAAACTCACGCTCTTCGCCATTAAATTTTTCTTCCAATTTCATATTGCTGATTCTGCTGCTCCTGCTCCACTTATTAGCAAGCACCATGCCTATGTTTGGGTGAAGCCATTGAAACAACCATTGAAAGAAAGGACTGTTAAATAAATACTTTTTCAAAAGTTTGTACGTCTTGTCGCCAGGGCCCAGGCCATCGCCATGTCCAATCAGGATTTTCAATCCGCCAATCTGAAGTACTTGTGGTTCGCGATAAATGGTAATGCCCAGTTCGTTAGGGAAGTATTCAGACATCCACAAATCGTGATTGCCGGTAAAAAAATAAATAGGCAGTCCAGCTTCGCGCAACTCGGCAAGCTTTCCCTGGAAACGGATGAATCCTTTCGGTATGGTTTGGTGATATTCAAACCAAAAATCAAAGATGTCACCCACCAGATAAATTGAGTGCGCATCATGCCGTATTGATTCTAACCAGCTGACGATCAATTTTTCGCGTTCTTGACTTATAGCCTGATTAGGCACACCTAAGTGGAAATCGGAGGCGAAATATATTTTTTTACCAGGTGGTAGATTGATTGTCATTTAATCTTGATTCTTATTTTCTCCGTAAAGATCAACAGCGGGGATTGCATCTTCATCCGGGCTATCTTCATACATGCCATCATACCAAAATGCATTTTCCTTAGTTTTAATTTTTACCGACTTCACTATTATAATGTCGTTATACCCATCTTCATATCCTCTTATTACAACTTTAGTAGTAGCAGGAAATGATTGTAGCTGTTGCAGGCGTTCAGAAACGGTCATACTTCTTGAGGAAATGGATTTCGAAAATCTTACACAAAGAAAGTGATAAAAAAATAGACCCTCCTGTTTTTAAAGTCAGGAGGGTCTGAATATTCTTAATCTGAAACTTATTTTGGTAGTTCTTCAGTTACTTCTTTCCCCGCTTGTCCTGTAGGCAGGTTCACATCTCCATTTAATTCAGTAGGGATAGGAGTTTCTATTTTCTGTTCTGTCGTTTCAGTTTTATGATCTTTGCCATTGGTAAACTTCTGGTACGTAGTCTGGTTATCAAATGGTCGTTTGCCAATCAATCTTTCTAAATCAGCCTGAAATAGAATTTCTTTTTCCAAGAGTTCTTTTGCCAATATCTCAAGATGATCACGGTGGTGCGTTAATAAATCCTTAGTGCGCTCGTAAGCACTGTCTATTATTTTTTTAACCTCCTTATCGATACGTTCTGCTGTAGCTTCCGAATACGGTTTATTAAACGTGTAGTCAGATTGTTTAGAGTCGAAAAAAGAAAGGTGACCGATCTCTTTATTCATTCCATATACCGTTACCATGCTATAGGCCATCTTTGTAATCCGTTCCAGATCACTAAGTGCACCAGTAGATATTTTACCGAATACAATTTCTTCTGAAGCACGGCCACCAAAGGTCATGCACATTTCATCAATAAGCTGTTCTGTCTGATATAAGAATTGTTCTTTGGGTAGATATTGTGCGTAACCCAATGCAGCAACACCGCGCGGTACGATGCTCACTTTTACGAGTGGATCGGCATGCTCGAGGAACCATCCGGCAACAGCATGACCCGCTTCATGGTAAGCGACAATCTTTTTTTCTTCTGGCGAGATGATTTTCGTTTTCTTCTCAAGTCCACCAATCACGCGATCAATAGCGTCCTGAAAATCTTGAATGTCTACTTCACTCTTGTCTTTGCGAGCGGCAATCAAGGCGGCCTCATTACATACGTTGGCTATCTCGGCTCCTGCAAAACCAGGAGTTTGCGCTGCCAGCTTTTTCACATCCAGATCTTTCGCAAGTTTAATCGGCTTCAGGTGAACCTTGAAGATT
Organism: Bacteroidia bacterium; assembly: GCA_043750455.1. Classification (GTDB taxonomy): domain Bacteria; phylum Bacteroidota; class Bacteroidia; order Cytophagales; family Cyclobacteriaceae; genus ELB16-189. The sequence continues at coordinate 4,984 of JAYVBN010000247.1, forward strand.
TGCTCACGTCCGGCAATATCAGGTTTATCAATGCTGATCTGACGATCGAAACGGCCTGGCCGAAGTAAAGCTACATCTAAAACATCTGGTCGGTTTGTTGCTGCCAAAATAATAACACCGCTATCTGTTGCGAACCCGTCCATTTCAACAAGTAATGAGTTCAATGTATTTTCACGTTCATCATTAGAGCCAGGCATCTGCCCCCTTCCGCGCGAGCGACCAATAGCGTCAATCTCATCGATGAAAACAATACAGGGAGCTTTTTCTTTCGCTTGTTTAAATAGATCTCTTACACGTGCAGCACCAACTCCTACAAACATCTCCACGAAATCAGATCCCGATAAAGAGAAGAATGGAACAGCGGCTTCACCAGCAACAGCTTTAGCCAATAAAGTCTTTCCTGTTCCGGGTGGGCCAACTAACAATGCACCCTTTGGTATTTTTCCACCAAGCTTTGTAAATTTTTGAGGTGTCTTTAGAAAATCAACGATCTCTTTTACTTCTTCTTTTGCTTCTTCTAATCCGGCTACATCAGCAAAGGTTATTTTCACTTTGCTTTCGGCATCAAACAATGCTGCTTTTGATTTTCCAATATTAAAGATTTGTCCGCCAGGGCCACCG
>JAYVBN010000248.1:0-17894 GCA_043750455.1 Bacteroidia bacterium
AAGGGGTTATTTTTTTTATATTGCTTCTACACGTGGGGCAGTGAAGTAATGATTGATTCCTTTCTCAAATATCTTCAATTCGAAAAACGATTTAGTTCCAATACGGTTCTTGCCTATCAAACCGACCTTAGGCAATTTGAAGATTTTCTTTCCTCCACCTTTCCAGAATATAAAACAGAGTCATCTGATTACGGTGTCATTAGGGCTTGGATTGTTCAACTCGTAGAATCTGAAATTGATAGTCTTTCCATCAATCGAAAAATAGCATGCCTCCGGAGCTATTATAAGTTCTTAATGCGTCAGGAATACATTGAGAAAGACCCGATGATGAAAATCAAGGTGCTAAAGACTAAAAAGAAGCTTCCCCATTTCGTGAAAGAGAATGACATGGTGAAACTACTTGACCATGCACAATTTAAAAATTCGCACGAAGGATGGAGAGACCGATTAATCATCGAACTCTTTTACGGTACTGGCATTCGTCTTTCTGAACTTATCGATTTGAAAGAATCAAGGCTTAACCTTAAGGAACGCACTATTAAGGTTCTTGGAAAAAGAAACAAAGAAAGGGTAATCCCTTTCGGTGAAAGTCTCGTTTCAATGATTGAGACCTATCGCAGTGTGAGGAACAGTGAAGTGGACGTAAAAAATCATGGCAATTTATTTGTAACTGATTCAGGAGAGCGCTGCTATCCGATGATGATCAATCGGGTGGTGAAGAAATACCTCAAACTATTTTCATCCATAGAAAAGAAAAGCCCTCACGTCTTGCGTCATAGTTACGCAACACATTTACTTGACAAAGGGGCAGAAATAAATGCAGTGAAAGACCTGCTCGGTCACAGCAGTCTTGCAGCAACACAAGTTTACACTCATAATTCAATGGAGAAATTAAAAAAAGTATTTGAACAGGCTCATCCTAAAGCTTAACACTTAATGCAACCATGATAATGAACTGCTTATGATAAGATGATTACAAACGATGACCCTTCGGTTGGTCAATTTTTAGCCGGAAATGGTTTTATGTTTCACTTTTAAATTTTACGCTTATGAAGTTACAAGTTCATTCCATCCATTTTGATGCAGACAGTAAGCTGATCGATTTTATTCAAAAGAGATTAGACAAGTTAGAGACTTTTTATGACCGCCTTGTGGATGGGGAAGTTTTCCTCAGACTTAACAATGAGGGCATTGAAAATAAAACCGTTGAAATAAAACTCAATGTTCCCGGAAGCCACTTGTTTGCAAAAGAACAAGCGAGAACTTTTGAGGCTGCCACTGATCTTGCTTCAGAAGCATTGAAAGCTCAACTAAAAAAATTCAAAACTAAGGTTAAGAACGTTCGCGTTTAAAAAACATCGTCTTCACATAAAAAACAAAAGGTCACTTTTCAGTGACCTTTTTTGTTGGCTATTGCTCAAGGATTAAAGTTTAAATGCTTTTTTCACTCCTTCAACGTAATTCAATTTTTCCCAAGGGAAAAGTTCAACCTTAACTCGCTTTTCTGTTTTCTTGCCCTCATTGAATATCTTAACAACAACTTTTGTTTCACGACCCATATGACCATAAGCGGCTGTCTCAGAATAGATAGGAGTGCGAAGTTTAAAACGTTCCTCAATAAAATAAGGGCGCATATCAAATAATTTTGAAATTTTTGTTGCTATCTCGCCATCATTCAATTTCACTTTAGCTGTTCCGTATGTATTTACATAAAGTCCTACTGGCTTAGCTACACCAATAGCATATGCCACTTGCACAAGCACTTCATCACAAACACCCGCGGCAACCATGTTCTTGGCAATGTGACGTGTAGCGTACGCTGCAGAGCGATCAACTTTTGAAGGATCTTTTCCAGAGAATGCACCCCCACCGTGAGCACCTTTGCCACCATACGTGTCTACAATTATTTTACGACCTGTTAAGCCGGTATCTCCGTGTGGACCACCAATTACAAACTTGCCTGTTGGGTTCACGAAATATTTAATTTCACCCTTAAAGAGCTTCTGCACACGCTTAGGGAGTTTTTTTAAGATGCGAGGAACAAGGATGTTAATCACATCATCTTTTATTTTCTTCAACATGATTGCATCTTTAGCAAAGTCATCATGCTGAGTTGAAATAACAATGGTATCAACGCGCTTGGGCTTATTATCATCTCCGTATTCCACTGTTACCTGAGATTTGGCATCTGGACGAAGATAAGTCATCACTTTTCCTTCTCTGCGGATCACCGCCAATTCCCTTAACAACAAATGCGCAAGTTCTAAAGGCAACGGCATGTAATTATCTGTCTCATTAGTGGCATAGCCAAACATCATTCCCTGATCGCCAGCGCCCTGATCTTCTTTTTTTCTACGCTCAACACCTTGGTTAATGTCGGCTGATTGTTCGTGAATGGCTGAGAATATCCCACAGCTATTTGCTTCGAACATGTATTCGCTTTTGGTATAACCTATTTTTCTGATTACCTCGCGCGCAATATCCTGCACATCCAAATAAGCTTCTGATTTAACTTCTCCTGCCAATACAACCTGGCCAGTGGTTACCAGTGTCTCGCATGCCACTTTTGAATTAGCATCGTAGGCTAAGAAATAATCGATCAAAGCATCTGAAATCTGATCTGCAACTTTATCGGGATGACCTTCCGACACGGATTCTGAGGTAAATAAATGAGGCATGTTGGTTTATTATTTTTTGATTAAGCGGCAAAAATAGAGTAAAGTCCTTAAAACCAAAAAGATAATGTTAAAGCATTTCTCAATCCACAAGAAAAGAGAAGATAGCGGGTTCTTTTGGCAAGCTTGGCTTATTTAACTTCCACTCTTTTACTGATTTCGTCTGAATAAATTGGTTTTGACCTGTTAAATCAAGAGCAATACTCAATATTGAGGTAGGTTTCAATGAAGTCAACAAATGATCTAACACGTGATTGTTACGATATGGCGTTTCAATAAATAATTGTGTTTGATGCTTTAGACTTGATTCTTTTTCAAACTCCCTTATTGCCTTAGCAGCTTCTTTTGCATCTACCGGAAGGTAGCCATGAAACGCAAAGCTTTGGCCATTAAGACCAGATGCCATTAAAGCCAACACTATTGATGACGGACCAACCAATGGTACAACTGAAATTCCATTTTGATGCGCAAATCGCACAGCCATTGAACCCGGATCAGCTATACCAGGACAACCCGATTCGGAAAGAACACCAATGTTATTGCCATCAAGAACAGGAGCCATTAAAGCCGCTATTTCGGTTTCCATAGTTTCCTTGTCCAAAACTTGAAATGTCAATGATTCTATTGAGTCATAGATTTTAAGACTGCTCAAATATCTCCTGGCAGTACGAGTGTTTTCAGCTAGGAAAAATTGAATCTCCTTGAGCGCTACTAGTACTTGCTGCGGAATCACAACTTGAATAGTGTCTTCCGCTATAGTAGTTGGAATTAAGAATAGCTTTCCTTTTCCCGTCATTACTTTTTTGTTAAAAATTCCATGACTGTATTGGCAAACTCAACAGGTTTTTCAGCTTGCACCCAATGGCCAGCATCCAAAGTGGAAAAAGTTGTTTTTGGAAAAATTGATTTTATTAACTCTTCATCACCAGTTGCATAATAGTTAGACTTGGCACCTTTGATAAATAGAGTCGGCTTTTCAAATTTCCCTGTGTATTGCATCCCTTCTCCGATTTCCTCAATATGATTGTCAATAGCTTTCAGATTAATCTTCCATTCAAATCCACCATCCGTTTTCCGGCTCAAATTTTTTAATAAGAACTGGCGCACGTCAGGCTCTGGAATAAACTTCGAGAGAATTTGATCTGCCTCCGTTCTGGAGGAAAGTTTGTTGAGATCGATTGCTTCCAATCCATCTAAAATATGATCATGATGGACTGGATAAGATTTGGGAACAATGTCCACCACAATTAACTTATCGATACTATCAGGCCGCTTTACTGCCAGGTTCATAGCCGTTTTACCTCCCATGGAATGGCCAATAACGAGTGGATCAACAATCGAGTGTGAACTCAAAAATTCTTCAAGGTCTTCCGTTAGGAGCCTGTAATTAAATTCATCACTGTGCGGTGACTGGCCATGGTTACGTTGATCAATCAAAAAAACTTTATAGTGCAGGGAAAACGTTTTTGCAAGGGTAAACCAATTGTCGGAAGAGCCAAAAAGCCCGTGTAGAATAACCAATGGATTGCCTTGTCCTGATTCGCGAAAGAAAAGATTCATACAGCAAGATATTAAAAATAGTAGCAGTAGGCAGTAGGCAGTAGGCAGGTGGGGAGTATATTTGAGTTTTAATTTTTACAAATGGAACTAGTTAATAACTCTTATCAGATTCAGGGACTTGACGTAACGGAAATCTGCAAAGAATTCGGAACGCCACTTTACGTTTATGACGCACAGAAAATCGTAGCTCAATTACAAAGCTTGAAAAATGCATTTTCTGAAAATGATGTCAAGGTAAAATATGCAGCAAAAGCTCTTACCAATCTTTCGATTTTAAGATTGCTGAAAAAAAATGGATCGGGTGTAGACGTGGTTTCAATTCAAGAGGCAAACTTGGTTTTACGGGCTGGTTTCGAACCCGCTAACATTATGTTCACACCAAACTGCGTTGACTTTGAAGAAATCATACAAGGAGTGGATTTGGGAGTGAACATTAATCTGGACAATCTCTCTGTGTTGGAAAAATTTGGAAAAAAATATGGAAGCTCTTATCCCTGCTGCATACGCCTCAATCCACACATCATGGCAGGAGGAAACTATAAAATTTCGACCGGCCATGGAAATTCAAAATTTGGAATCTCTGTCTATCAACTTCCACAGATCAGGCAATTGGTCGATCAATATAAAATTCTTGTCAATGGCCTTCACATTCATACCGGCTCTGAAATCACAGAGTCGGATGTGTTTATTAAAATGGCGGAAATACTTTTTGGTATTGCCCAGGATTTTCCAAGTCTAAAGTTTATTGATTTTGGTGGTGGCTTTAAAGTTGCGTATAAAGAAGGCGATCTCGTTACTAACGTCTATGATCTGGGATTGAAACTAGGCAAAACTTTTAAAGAATTTTATCAGAGCTACGGAAGGAAGCTGGAGTTGTGGATTGAACCAGGAAAATATTTGGTGAGCGAAGCGGGTTATTTATTCGTAAATGCCAATGTTGTAAAAGCAACCCCAACGATCACATTTGTTGGCGTCAACTCTGGACTCAATCATTTGATCAGGCCCATGATGTATGAATCGTATCATGAAATAGTAAATATTTCTAATCCATCAGGCTCTCAAAAAATTTATACCGTTGTTGGGAACATTTGCGAAACCGACACACTTGGTTCTGATCGCAAATTGAATGAAGTAAGTGAAGGCAATTTATTAGCCATTAAAAATGCAGGCGCCTACGGATACTCAATGGCCTCTAATTATAATTCCCGCTTCAGACCGGCAGAGGTCTTGATCTTAAATGGTGAAGCTAAACTCATCCGCCAACGCGATACGTTTGAGGATTTGATTAGAGGCCAGGTGGAAATTGACATCTGAGTTTAACGTTATCTGAAATTATAACAGACATATAATCCCGGACCGTTGCCATAAGTAGGCATCACGATTGTCTTTCCGGATTTTTTTGACCACTTGTGACGGTGCGTATAATAAACAAGGTTAGTGGATACAATTCCAATCCCAGCCCCAACCAAAACATCCGAAAGCCAATGACGATTATTAAGCATTCGAATAGTGCCTACTGCTGTGGCACATGTGTATGCTCCAATACTATACCAAATACTTTTCTTGCCAAACTCTTTGTGTAAGAAGGTTGCTGCCACAAAAGCCTGTGCTGTATGACCAGAGGGAAATGAATTGGATGAACTACTATCAGGCCGCATAACATTTGAATATCTTTTCATGGGGTAAACTATTGCGGACATCAAAAGTTCCGATTTAATAAGTAGTGCTGTTCTGTTTCCAAAACTATTCTGGCCTTTTACACCGGCTAAATTAAACCCGTAAACAGCTACAATAGGAACGTATTGGAGATAATCTTCAACATGTGTTTGAAAATACGGACGATCCTCATTCCAATCGTTCCTTATCGCTTCATTAAAATCAAAATCACCTCCCTTTATGATTAGGCCTGTACTGATCAATGCCGCAGGAATAATTAGACTTTTATAAAACTCCTGCTTTTGCATCGGGGTTCGCGCAGTGCTATCTTGGCCCAACAAGTCAAGGTTCGCCAATAAAATTATAACCAGTAGCACAACCAAAACCTTATTGCTAATTCGCATAATCAAAAGTAACAGTTTTGAGGTGTTATGTTGAATCCATTGAAATGAATCGGAGGTCGCAGCTCGTAATTTGGATCTTATCTTTAACCACTATCCTTTGTCACGGACAGGCATATGACACGTTGGTGGTGAAAGACTCTATTCACATTAAAATGATGGCGTATCCAATTGACGATAAACTATTCATCTACCCAAAACCTAAAGTTTATTCCTTTATTCAATACTTACCCGGCACGTTTAAAGGTGCAGCAAAAATATCATTTCAAAAAACCAGCTTGAAAGGTTGGGGTATGGTGGCGGGATCAACAGCATTTCTATTATTAGTTGATCAAGAGATATTGGAAGGTATTCAGCAATTTTCAAAGCAAATTGGATTGGATGCCGAAAGAAGATATAAGGATTTTGTCCCGTTCAAATTTGGAGGCAAAGATGTAAGTCTATACGATGTTCCTGATAACCTGAACTCTGCCGTCTATTCCATTGGTGAAGGTATGCCTTCGATTTTTCTGTCTCTGGGAATGCTTACCTATGGTGTCATAAAAAATGATTATCGTTCTATTTCCACGGCCAGTCAGGTATTTCAAGCAACCTTAGCTATGGGGATCACTACACAAATTTTAAAACGAATGACCGGACGCGAAAGTCCTTTTGTCGCCACTCAACCTGGTGGAGCCTGGCATCCATTCCCTGGTTTAAAAACGTATCAACAAAACGTACCAAGTTATGATGCCTTTCCGTCAGGACACATGGGCACCATGATGTCTACAACGGTTGTGATTGCGGCCAACTATCCAGAAAAAAAATGGATTAAGCCAGTTGGATATTCCATTATGGGATTAGTTGGATTGGCTATGATCAACAATGGAGTTCATTGGGCGAGTGACTATCCTTTAGCAATTGGTATGGGTTATGTATTCGGTCATGCCACTGTGAAAATGAATCGGTTGATGAAAGAATCATGGAAAAGAAAATAAGTTGAATGCTAAAGTCATTAACAGAATTTGATCTGATTGTAATTGGTGGGGGCGCTGCCGGGTTTTTCGGAGCCATCATTGCTGCCGAAAAAAAACCTGGGCTTTCTATCCTTATTCTGGAAAAAACATCGAAACTATTATCCAAAGTAAAAGTCTCTGGAGGTGGCCGTTGTAATGTTACGCACAATTGTTTTGAACCAACTCCGCTATCAAAACATTATCCCCGTGGAGGCAAAGAATTAAAATCACTCTTCCGAAAATTTCAGGCAAAAGATACAGTGGCCTGGTTTGAATCTAAACACATAAAACTAAAAGCGGAAGCAGATGGAAGGATGTTTCCGGTAACGGATGATTCGCAGACCATCATCGATTGCTTTTTGCGAGAAGCGGAACAGCATCGCATTAAAATAAAATTAAGCTCAGAAGTGACAAAGATCATTCCTTCTAAAAATGGATTTACTGTTCTCGTAGGAAAAGATGAACAGTACAGCGCTACCAAAATTTTACTTGCAGCAGGCGGTTACAACAATTTACATAGCTACCAATGGATAGCACAAACTGCTCATCCTATTATAGATCCCATACCTTCTCTCTTCACGTTCAACGATTCAGAAAAAAAATTCAGTGACCTGATGGGTATTGCTGTTGCTAATGCAGAAGTAAAAATTGTCGGAACAAAATTTTTGGAACAAGGCCCTGTGCTGATTACCCATTGGGGGTTAAGTGGTCCTGCCGTTATCAAACTTTCGGCATGGGCAGCAGACTATTTGCATAGCAAGCATTATGATTTTACTGCATTAGTGAGCTGGACTGGCAACACAACCGAAGAGGCCCTGCAACAATTTTTCTCTGACATGAAAAATAAACATGGCAAGCAAAAGGTTCTTACCAACCCAATGTTCGCCATTCCTCAACGTTTGTGGCAACGCCTATGTGAGCTGGCCGAAATACCGGAAACAAAAATCTGGGCTGAACTTCAGCAAAAAAACATGAACAAGTTGATGGAGGCTTTGATACGATGTCCATTTCAAATCAAAGGTAAAACTACATTCAAAGAAGAGTTTGTAACCTGTGGTGGCGTTGACCTAAAATCGATTGACGTTGAAACCATGGAGAGCAAAACAATGAAAGGACTTTATTTTGCTGGTGAAGTTTTAAACATTGATGGCGAGACGGGTGGATTTAATTTTCAATCGGCCTGGACAACGGCTTATGTGGCAGCTACAGCCATTGCTCTTAATCATTGAATTTTGATTGATCCATTCTGATCGTAAACACACTTCCTTTGCCAGGTTCTGACTTCAACGCTATCGTTCCGTTTACTTTATCGAGTACTTCCTTCACCATATAAAGACCCAGGCCTGTGCCATCAGAATTTGTAGAGGCTCTATAAAACATTTCGAAGATTTTTTCCTGATGCTCTTCTGCAATACCTTCTCCATTATCAGCCACTGAAATAATGACTTGATCTTGATCTTTCTTAAACTCAATTGAAATAAAAGGATCGGGTTGTTGAGTTCGGTGATATTTCACTGCATTATAAACCAGGTTGCTAAGAACAATTTTCATCTGACTGTAATCAGCAAAAAAGATATTGATCTGATTAGGATTGAAGCGGAACGAAATCGTCTCTGATTTTTTACTAAACCTTATATCCGAAAGTATATCTTCCATCAATGTATTAAAATCAATTCTTTCGATTTTTGGCTCAGCCTTTGTGCTTCGTGAAAGGTCTAGAATATCAGAAATAACCAGATCAAGTTTTTTCACCCGATCTTCAATCATGGCTATGTACTCGAGACTTTTTGGTTCTTGCATTTCGAGTCGGGCAAGGTTGGTAAGCCCCAAAACGGAAGCAATGGGCGAACGAAGATCGTGTGATGTGCGGTATAAAAAATTATCAAGCTCTCTGTTTGCCTTTTTCAGTTTGTTTCGTTCGTCCTCCAACAAACCAATAATCATACTAAGCCCCATACACAGCATCAATATGAGATCTGTAACACCAAAAAAAACAGGGAAGGGGAGTTGCCCGCCAGTTGAATTTATCACCACAACTAGAAAATAATAACCTTGCATCAACCCAAACAAGATAAGGGAAGTGTATAGCATTCGATGGCCAAGCCCATGACCCAGCACAGCTTTTCTCAACAACAAAACTCCTGCTGAGATAAAACTTATACTTGCTATTAAACTCTTGAGGCCAATCCTTAAAAAATATCGTTCTGTATCGGCTGTAGGATCATTGTGGAACAAAAAGGTGACAATCAGGGAAATGCCAATAATCATAAGGCCAAAAAACCAATAATTTTGATTTGGAATTTTATCATCCTTAAGAACTTGTCTCGTTCCGATTAATAAAAAGAGAATATAAAAATAGGTGTATGCCTGCACTGAAAACGTAAGTGCTAAACGAGTGAAATTTCCTGCAGTCCCTACAAATGCAAAGGCTTGGGCAAGCATTGCTAGAGAAAACGCAAGCCAGCCCCATGACCATGTTCTTAGGAATCTACGGTTATAAAGCTTGCCGAAATGTTGAAATACAATATATAGGATAAGGCCAAAAGTAAACTGGGCTATATAAATGATAAAAATGTAGTTCACTTTCAAAAAATTACAAGGCAGGAAGATAAAGAAACTAGTTCTTTCCAGAAGCCAGAAAGAAATGAACGGGTTAAAATTCTGGATTAAAAAGAAAAAGCACTCGATTTGAGGGCTTTGAGTGGTGACGGAGGGAATTGAATGCTGACGCTTCGGTCAGCATCCTGGCTGGCGCGGCAGCGACACGTCAGGACCCCCTAAGATTTTCTCAACGGGATACTTTGAGATAAATTCAATAGTCCGTTTGATAGATAAGTTTTTTATTTTCTTTTCAAGTACGAAAGCCTCTGACCGACTTCGTTTTACGCAATGCCAAACAAGATTCCATGGCAAGTATCGACTTGTAGATACTTCTTTTCCATCATTATGCTCTTGAAATCTACGAATAAGGTCATTTGTTGACCCCTTATAGAAGGAATCGTTTCTTTGACTTTGCAAAATATAAACGTAGAAAACGTCCATAAAATGAAAATCCTGACTGGCAAAAGCCTCGTCAGGATTTGTGGTGACGGAGGGAATTGAACCCCCGACACAAGGATTTTCAGTCCTTTGCTCTACCAACTGAGCTACGTCACCAGGAAAATATCGCGTCTCGGGCAAGACAGGGCGACAAAAGTAATAGAATAATGTCAATTTGAAAACCTGACCCACCAGGATTACCCTGAATATTTTCAGAAGACATTGGCACAATGAATCGCTATTCCTAAGTTTGAGTATGGCAATCCTTCAGCAAATTCTCTTTCTTATTATCCTTTGCGCAGCTGGCTATTTTATCCGCAAAAGAGTGTTGCGCATCCGCGATAATATCCGATTAGGCAAACGTCAGGATATATCTGACCGTACGAGCGACCGGGCAAGTAACGTGTTGCTGATTGCCTTTGGGCAAAAGAAAATGTTCAAGCGCATCATCCCAGCTACCCTACACTTTTTCATTTATGTAGGATTTCTTGTGATTAACCTGGAGGTGCTTGAGTTCGTGATCGATGGCGTGGCGGGTACACACAGAATTTTCGCACCATTTCTTGGTGGGTTTTATAATGCATTAATGAATGTGTTTGAATTCCTTGCCATAGCTGTACTTCTGGCCTGTGTCGCTTTTCTCATTCGCAGAAATGTTATTAAGGTTCCTCGCTTCCAATCAGCCGAGATGACCAAATGGCCAAAGCTTGATGGCAATCTCATTCTCACCATTGAAATCGTATTGATGATTGCTATTCTTTTTATGAATGCATCCGATCAACTCTTGCAGACGCGAGATCATCACTATACAACTACTGGAGTTTTATTCTTCAGCAATTTCTTAACTCCAACGCTTCAACACCTTAATACTTCAACACTTCTATTCATCGAACGGTTTGCCTGGTGGTTTCACATCATTGGTATTCTTGGATTCACCATTTACGTTACCTACTCCAAGCATCTTCATATCTTTATGGCGTTCCCCAATACTTTCTATGCCAACCTTGAACCTAAAGGTCATATCAATAATATGCCTGTAGTGACGAAAGAAGTAAAATCTATGCTTGGGTTAATCACTACAGAGACAACAGCACCTGCGGAGCCCGGAAGATTTGGCGCTAAAGATATTAACGATCTAAGCTGGAATAATTTAATGGCCGCGTATTCATGTACCGAATGTGGCCGATGCACTTCTGAATGCCCTGCAAACCTGACCGGAAAAAAATTGTCGCCCCGTAAAATTATGATGGATACACGTGATAGAATGGAACACGTTGGAAAAAGTATTGAAACAGGAGGTGCAGGATTGAATGATGGAAAGTTTTTGTTAGGCGATTACATCACAAAAGAAGAGATCAATGCTTGTACAAGTTGCAATGCGTGCGTAGAAGCATGCCCTATATTAATTAATCCTCTAGAAATTATTTTAGAGTTACGCAGATATGTGGCCATGGAAGAATCAGGCTCACCAGCACAATGGAATGCTATGTTTCAAAACATTGAAACCAGTTTTGCCCCCTGGAAATTTTCAGCGGCCGATAGATTTAATTGGAGCAAGGATGAAAAATAGCTTAACCTCATGAAAAGTCTTTTTGAAAAATCTGCGGTTGATGAAGTATTGGAGCGAGCGGAAAAAATTACGCCCCAAACGCAACGGCAATGGGGAAAGATGAATGTTGATCAAATGCTGGCACATTGTTCTGCAGGATTGGATATGGCTTCCGGAAGAGTAACTCCATCCCGTGGTTTTATGGCTCGTCTTATGGGAGGTTTTTTTAAAGATTTATACAGTAACGACAAGCCTTTTGAAAAAAATAGTCCAACAAGTTTAACAATTGGGACTAATCTTGATTTTGCGAAAGAAAAACAACACCTCAAGGAAACCGTTGTCCGTTTTTCACAAAGTGGACTATCAGGTGTTACATCACAACCTCATCCCTTCTTTGGAAAATTAACTCCGGAAGCTTGGGGCAAGGGTATGTACAAGCACATTGATCATCACTTGAAACAATTTGGAATATAGCTAAAATTAAAACCATGAACGTTCCTACACTTGCTGAGTTGACTGCAAAAGGCGAATCACCAGAAGTTTTATTTTGGGTGGGCTGTGCCGGTTCGTTCGATGATCGTGCAAAGCGGGTGACCAAAGCATTTGTAAAAATACTAAGTGCTGTAGGAACAAAGTTTGCAGTGCTTGGTGCTGAAGAAACCTGTACGGGTGATCCTGCACGAAGAGCTGGAAACGAATTTCTTTTTCAGATGCAGGCGATGAACAACATCACCGTGTTGAATGGATATAATGTAAAGAAAATTGTAACCGCCTGTCCGCATTGCTTTAATACGTTGAAAAATGAATATCCGGAGCTTGGGGGAAATTATGAAGTCATCCATCACACCACATTCATCAACCAACTCATCAGCGAAGGCAAAATAAAAATGAAAGATGGTGGAACATTTAAAGGAAAGAAAATTACGTATCACGATTCCTGCTATCTCGGCCGTGCCAATAATATTTATGAAGCACCACGTGAAGTGCTTGAATCGCTGGATGCTGATTTGATTGAGATGAAACGCTGTAAGACCACTGGTTTATGTTGCGGGGCAGGCGGAGCCCAAATGTTTAAAGAACCAGAGAAAGGCAAAAAAGATATCAACGTAGACCGGGCAGAAGAAGCCCTGGCAACAGGCGCAACGACAATTGCTGTCGCCTGTCCTTTTTGTATGACCATGATGAGTGACGGTGTAAAAAACAAAGAGAAAGAAGCAGAAGTAAAAGTGAAAGACATAGCGGAACTTATCGCAGAGGCACAAGGTTATGAATAATTCCAAGTTCAAGGTTCAAAAAGCACACTGAACTAATCTTGAATCTTGAATTTCTAAATTGATTACATGTTTATCCCATTTGACACTCTCCCTTCAAACGCCCGCCTTTGGATTTACCAGTCCGATAGATCTTTGAATACTGATGAAGAGAAAATTCTTTCATCTGAATTAGAACAGTTTTGTGAGCAATGGAAAGCACATGGCCAGGATTTAAAAACTTCATTTGCAATTGAACATCATCATTTTGTAATACTTGCTGTTGATGAGAATTACAACGATGCCAGCGGGTGTTCGATTGATGGCTCCGTTCGCATTTTTAAATCATTGCAAGAAAAGACTGGCATCAGTTTTCTCGATCGCAGTCGTGTGGCTTTTAGACTCGAAAATGAAATTAAAACATTCGCTCTTCCTGAGTTGAAAAATTTGTTTTCATCCGGCAGACTTACAGCATCCACTCAAACGTTTAATAACCTGGTAGCCACGAAATCGGATTTTGACAAAGGCTGGCTTACCCCTGTAGAAAAATCCTGGTTGGTCAAATACCTACCGAAGCCTACGGTAGCATAGCCTTCTAAACGTCAAAATATCAACTTAAATCACCGATAACGAGGTGGCCGTACAGATGCAGGTTGCATCTTTTTAGTAACTTTAGTCTCCTTTTATTACAGCACTTATGAAGATTGTTCATTTCTATATTCTGATTTCTCTTGTCTTGTTTTTTTCCTGCAGTCCTGAGAAAAAGATTCAGAAGAAATTCAGATTAGGTAAGTATCAAACTGTTATTAATTACTATCAAGACGAATTGCAGAAGCAGCCTTCCAACGGAAAAGCAAACTACTATGTTGCCGAGTCTTATCGTCTTTCCAATCGGATCAAAGAAGCTGAACGATTCTATGAAAAAGCTGGCGGTGCAGGCATAGATAAAGATTCGGTTCACCTATACTATTCACAATCACTTCGGGCCAATGGCAAATATGAAGAAGCCCGCAAGCAACTGGAGGATATACGTACCAATGCTGCGGACGAGAAAATGAAAGACCGGGCATCAATGGAATTGGATGGCCTCGATTACCTGGAGAAACTAGCTGAGAAAAAAAACTACTATAAGATCAAAAATCTGGAGGCTATTAACACACCCTTAAGTGAATACTCTCCCGTCTACCTCAATAGTGAATTATACTTCACTGCATCCCGGGGTACCGGAAAAATTTACGAAGCTACGGGCACCCCTTTCTCTGATATATATAAAGCATCGACCAAAGGTGCTGTGGTAGATGTAAATACGATTACCACTTTGCCTGAAACTATCAACTCGCCTGTTGTGAACGAAGGCACAATAACATTCTCTCCGGATGGTAAAATCATGGTGTTTGGAAAGGGTAACTCCGGCAAACGCAAAGGAACCAGCGATGTTGACCTTTATCTATCCCGATTTAGAAATGGTGCCTGGACTGAACCACAATTAATCAATATCAATCAACCGGAAGGCTGGGAATCTACTCCTGCTTTTAGTCCTGATGGTAGGACACTCTATTTTTCATCAAACAGAAAAGGTGGCTATGGGGGATTAGATCTCTACTCTGCACAAATGGATAGCCGCGGAAGATTTGGTAAAGTGCGCAATCTTGGGCCAGAGATTAATACTGCTGGGGATGAGTTGTTTCCTTATGTTTCTGATAACGGAAAAATATACTTCTCGTCAGACGGACAACCAGGTTATGGCATGATGGATATTTTTGTTGTGAATAGAGCCAACGGAAAAAATAAGATTGACAACCTCGGGCAACCTGTAAACTCAACAGGCGATGACTTTGGTTTGTTTCTGTTTCGTCCTGATCGTGGATTCTTCACCTCTAATCGCGAAAGCGGAAAAGGCGATGATGACATCTACACCTTTGTTAATGAAGATCCTAACCTAAAAGTTGTTAATTACACGCTAGAGGGTGTAACCCTTACACCAAGAAAGAGTGACAGCACACGTGAAATTCTGCCCAATACAAAAGTGACTTTAGTAGATGGAAAGGGTGATGTAATGCAGGATTTTGTAACCGGCAACGATGGCAAGTTTTTGTTCCGCGTATATGAAAATGAAAATTATACATTAATTGGTGAAACAGATGGATACCTGGTAAAGCGCCAGCCTTTTACTACTATTGGAAAATCCGTTCCGCTTGAATCGCTTAAGGAATTGATTACCAATATTACGCTCGACACAATTTTAGTGTTGGAAAGACTTGAGAAAAATAAAATCTTCGTCCTTAATAATATTTATTTTGAATTGGATAAGTCAGATATCCGGGCAGACGCAGCTACAGAACTCGACAAGCTAGTGGAGTTGCTTAACGACAACCCTGAGATCAAAATCGAACTGAGCTCACACACAGATAGTATTGCTTCTCATACCTATAACATTCAACTCTCACAGCGAAGGGCAGAATCAACTGTCGCTTACCTAATCCGAAAAGGAATTTCAGCAGACAAGCTTGTGGCAAAAGGATATGGTGAAGAGAAACCCATTGCCCGCAACACTAATCCAGATGGATCAGATAACCCTGATGGGCGGCAACGTAACCGCAGAACAGAATTTAAAATTCTTGAAATAGGTCCTATCATTGCAAAACCAGAGGAGGAGTTTGATGAGGACAAGTATTTTAAAAATGAGATAAAGAAGAATGACAATTAGTGTAGGGACGCAAATTTTTGCGTCCCTACAAGATTATTATCCTTTGAAATGTTTCAGCTTAACCACCTCTTCTGGTTTCAAAAATCTCCATTCGCCACGGCCAATTTCTTTTTTGTCCAGACCAGCATAAACAGATCGATCAAGCCTGACAACAACATAACCCAGAGATTCAAAAATCCTGCGCACGACACGGTTCCAGCCAATGTGTATTTCGATACCAACCGTTAAGCTATCATCGGAGATCATCTGAAGATCATCTACAATTGCCTTGCCCTCTGGCAAATGAACTCCCTCCTGAATTTTTGCGAAATCATTTTTGGTAAGAGGTTTATCCAGTTCCACTTTATAAATCTTCTTTGCTTTATAAGATGGATGCATCAACTTTTCAGCAAGGTCACCATCATTGGTAAGCAAAAGCAAACCAGTTGTGTTGCGATCAAGTCTTCCCACGGGATAAATACGTTCTTTACAGGCATTTGCAACAAGGTTCATTACTGTGTTGCGTTCTTGTGGATCGTCTGTGGTGGTGATAAATCCTTTTGGCTTATTCAACAAAATATAAACTGGTTTTTCAGCTTTTAGTAGTTTGTCTTCATAACGCACCTGATCGCCTTGCTTTACTTTATAACCTAATTCGGTGATGGATACTTTATTTACTGAGATGAGGCCCATCGTTATCAAATTGTCTGCCTCTCTGCGCGAACACACTCCACTGTTGGCAATATATTTATTCAAGCGAGTAAGTCCGTCATCAGGTTTTTCTTCCCACACCTTTGGTTTAAAGGATTTGGCAGATCGAATCACGCGCTTCTGAACAAATGGTCTTTTCTCACCTGCACCGTAAGACTTTCCTTCAAAGCGTTTTGGTTTTTCTTCACCCGTAGATTCTTCCTGGCTGGCCGGCAATGCCGGTTTCTTAAAAGGCTTTTTGAAATCATCTGAATATGCCTTTGATCCTTCTGGCTTTTCAAATTTTACTGGGCGACCAAATGAACTGGATGCACTTGCTGTTTTGCGAAACGGTTTTTCGTCTCCACTTTCTGACTTAGAGGGTTTTGAAAATCTTGGTTTGTCAGAAGCTGAATCTGATGATCCTTCATCCCTCCTTTTGAACGGCCTTTTGAAATCACCTTCTGCTTTTCCGAAGCCTTCTTTCCCGAAGGAAGGCGATGAATTTGTCTTGCGAAATGGTCTTTCGTCTCCACCTTCAGAACGAAATGGTTTCGAAAACCTTGGCTTATCAGAATCTGGTGAGCTTTCTTCTCTATTTTTAAATGGTTTTTTGAAATCCCCATCTGATTTTCTAAAACCGCCTGGCTTTCCAAATGATGATGAACTTCCGGTTTTACGAAAGGGTTTTTCGTCTCCTCCTTCAGAACGAAAAGGTTTTGAAAACCGTGGCTTATCAGAATCCAATGAGCCTTCTTCTCTCCTGCCTGCCGGCAAGGCAGGATTTTTAAATGGTCTTTTAAAATCACCATCTGACTTTCTAAAACCGCCTGGCTTTCCAAATGAGGATGAACTTCCGGTTTTGCGAAATGGTTTTTCTTCTCCGCCTTCAGATCGAAATGGTTTTGAAAATCTTTTTGGACCTTCCGAGCGCGCACCAAAGGAACTTCCTTCTCTCTTTTGAAAAGGCTTCTTAAAATCACCTGCACCTGATTCCGGGCGTGACTTTGAAAATCCTTCCGGACGGCTACCCTCTCCCCCGGGCTTTCGGAATGGTCTGGTAAAAGATGAAGCCCCAGATGAAGATCTTCTTTCTCCACCAAAAGAGTCATCTGTTCTTGATTTCTTTTTGCCCCGAAAAGCTTTTTCAGCGCCAGACTTCTTTCCAAATGAAGTTCCCTTGCTTTTGGATTTATTGTTTCGTTGTTGTGCCATTTCTTATTGGTAATCGGTGACCAGTGATCGGCAGCCAGTTCAAAAACTGATTACCTGATACCGATTACCAATTTTTACTGATTGTCGGTTGTTTCCCCAATGGTATTTACTTCCTGCGTGAAGTCTTTAGGGGTTGGTAATTCGTTGATGTCGTTGATGCCAAAGTATTCCATAAACT
>JAYVBN010000249.1:0-2117 GCA_043750455.1 Bacteroidia bacterium
TTATGGCGCTTTGTCTGCCTGGCTTCCCTTTGCATTGCTTCGGGAGGCGAGCCGGTCAGCCCACATCTTTCACGATCATCTGTTCTCATACTTTTCTTCCCCTCTTCGGCAGCCTACACCTGCGTATAGAAGTAGAACATAATTTGAAGTGTCTGGCTCCGGAGGAGCCACCTGTTATCGGGAGCATACTTGTGTTCTAACATTAGCTCGGGCAGGAGGGATCATATCAAGTTCATTGCTTGATGATGAACGAATGTGATAATTTGGGATTTACCATAAGGTATCTAACAGTGTGAGCAGTGGCGAATGCTATACAGTATGCGTGTAGTATATAATTATCAAAAGTAAGTCTGCTGAAAAGTAGTCAACCATTTAGGATACTCCATGGTTATATTTGTTGCTTAGTTTAAAGCTACACGCAACATAATCTCCTGACTTTCGTCTTAAACAAAAATTAACCTTGTTGGTTTAAATGATAACAGCCTGAAATCGTTACTTTCCTTTATGAGATTTATTACTTTATTCCTCTTTTTCACCTCTTTATCAAGTTTTTTCTATGCTAAAGCTTCAACGGAGCTGCAACCTCAAATCAAACACACGATCAGTGGCTACATAAAAGATGCCTCCAATGGCGAGGCTTTAATTGGCGCAACCGTTTTCGTAAAAGAAACTAGTGGTGGTGGTGTTGCCAACGTATATGGATTTTATTCTGTAACAGTCCCGGCCGCAGCCTACACACTGGAAATCAGTTATGTGGGATATGAGAAAATGGTGCAACAAGTTTCACTTGAAAAGGATATTAGACTGGATATTGAACTGAAGCCGGAAGCCGAACAGTTGCAGGAAGTAATTGTGTTGGCTGATGATGAAAGAGCCGACAAGGTTGGAAATATTGAAATGAGCACCAACAAATTGAGCATGACTACAATTCGGAAGATACCCGCTTTTTTAGGTGAGGTAGACGTTATTAAGAGTTTGCAATTGCTTCCAGGTGTCAGTACGGTTGGTGACGGAGCTTCTGGTTTTAATGTACGAGGAGGAAGTGTTGGCCAGAATCTTATTTTGTTGGATGAGGCACCTGTTTATAATTCTTCTCATTTGTTAGGATTCTTTTCGGTCTTTAATCCGGATGCTGTTAAAGATACCAAACTTTATAAAGGAGCAATCCCCTCACGATATGGTGGTCGACTCGCTTCACTCCTCGATGTTCGGATGAAAGAGGGTAACATTAAGAAGTTTGAAGTCAATGGTGGCGTGGGAACCATCTTTAGCAGGTTAGCTATAGAGGGTCCAATTGTTAAGAACAAGGGTTCATTCATTGTGGCAGGAAGAAGATCCTACATCGATGTGCTGGCAAGGCCGTTTGTCCCATTGTTGCAAGACGGTGGGGCATTGAATTTTTATGATCTTACCATGAAGGCGAATTATAATCTCAACGAAAGAAACCGTGTGTACCTGTCAGGCTTTTTTGGACGGGATAATTTCATGTTTGACAAGAACCAGGGATTTAGTTGGGGCAATAAGACGGCAACCTTACGTTGGAACCATATTTATTCAAAGCGCCTGTTTGCAAATGTAACAGGTGTATACAGTAGCTATGATTACCAACTTCAGTTTGGTGAAGATAACATCAATAACTTCAAATGGAATTCTGCCATCTCTAACTATATCTTTAAACCAGAGCTTAGCTATTTCATCGATACCAACAATGAACTCAATTTTGGTGGAGAACTTATTTCTTATTCTTTTCAGCCTGCTAATGCTGTGGGTACATCCAACGGTGATGTGGTAGACGTAAGTCTGGCTCGAAAATATAATCGTGAGAGCTCTCTCTATGTTGGTAATACTCAAAAAATCAGCACAGTGGTCTCATTGGAATATGGCCTTCGGTATTCATTCTTTCAGTACCTGGGTGAAGGTGCTGCGTACACGTATAACGACACAATACCAGGTGTGAGAAAAACCCCGGTGTCAGAGGAATATTATAAAAAAGGAGAGACCATTGCAAGCTACGGTAACTGGCAGCCTCGATTTTCTCTAAAGGTGCAAACGAATGAGAAGAGTTCTATTAAGACAAGTTATAATAGAATGGTTCAATACCTGCACTTGATTTCGAA
>JAYVBN010000250.1:0-4615 GCA_043750455.1 Bacteroidia bacterium
TTTCCGTAAAAGCTAACAGCAACGCCACCTACAAACATGTATTCTACTTCATGCTTATTAAGTGCTTCGGCAACGCGTTTGATTCCTTCCGCTAGACCCTTTTCCATTGTAGCAACTTATGCTCGTGCTACTTTCTTAATCTTACTAAGAGATTGAACAGCTTTTTCTTGGCGCAACTTTTCCTTTTGAGTCAGGGGACGCTCGACTCTATCATGCTTTAATTCGCTATAAGAACTATATAGTTGTAAAGAAGCCATGTGCAAATGTAGTACTGACCAATTGATAATCAAACGTTTATAATGATAAAAAAGTTTGAGCTCTCAAAAAAATGCACTTTTGAGCGTTGGATCAAGCATGTGTAATGCTGGCTGCAGCAAAAGCGCGGCATGCGACATTTGGTTTGCGCCTGATCCCGATAGCTATCGGGATGCGGCCTTGCATTACTTATGCTTGGCGGGTTGGTATGCATTAATGCGCGCCTGCCTGCGCGTAGCCGCTTCGGCAAAGGCAGGTGGGCAAAAAACTTTCTTGCTCAATCTTTATCGTTTAAATAGACACTCAAGCCTGCCAAGCCAACGGCATGGGTCGAGGTGTGAACGGCTCGGATGAGCCTGCCTTTGCCGGCAGGCAGGCGCGTCCGCCAGCTGGCGGAGGCTATTTACACATAACGTCAAATTATATAACTGTGCGATGGCTTGTGCGGAACAATCCGAATCTTGAATACGAAGCCGAATAGCTCCAGACCAGCGTAGCAAAGGCATGTGCGCAATGGCACGCTGGGATGGTTAACATAATATAATTATAGAACTGTGCGTCAGGTCCCGATAGCTATCGGGATTAGCAAGGCAAGAGTTATATAATGGCGAGCGTTATGTTAAGTAGCTTTGGCTCCGGGCCTGCCTGCCGAAGGCCTCCGAAGGCAGGCTTACCGAAATCTTCATAGAAAGTTTTTTAGCTTGGCTTTCAATAACTCAATCTTCATCATTCAGCAATGGACTGGGGCAGCGACACTCTTTGGGTAGGCTTTGGTCTTAGCGTGGGCATGTGTGGCCTGCACAATGTGTGTTGCTGCTGGGTTAGCGGAACGTACTTCGGCAGCTTTTTTTCCTAAATTGTGGTGATCTTTTTCGATTTTTAAGAGATCATTAGTATTTCGGATAAGTTCAAATTGATAATGTATAAGTATGAATGATGTAGCCATTGGCATAGACATCGGGGGCACTCGAACAAAGTACGGGTTGGTCAATATAAAGACAGGGGAAGTAATAACGATGCTTATAGAGGCAACTGAAGCAAATGTTGAGTCAAATTTTATATTTCAATTAATTTCTTCTATTCGGAAACTGCAGTTATATGCTGAACAATCAGGCATGACAGTTTCAGGCATTGGCATTGGCGTATCAAGCTTTGTAAATAATCAAGGTGTCGTGGATAGTACCTATGGTTTTTTAACATTTATGGAAAATTATCCATTAGCTTACGTGATTGAAGAAGAGTTTAAGTTATGCTGCAAAGTCGACAATGATGCACGCATGGTGGCTCTCGGAGAGGCAACCTACGGCAAGGGTAAAGGGTTTGAAAGGGTGTTGGTATTAACGCTGGGGACAGGTGTAGGAGTAGGATTTGTGAATAACGGGAAATTGGGAGATCGATTGCCCTTTGCTCACATGGCCGGGCATATGACCATAACAAAAAATGATCATCGGTGCTATTGTGGCAAAACAGGATGTCTGGAATCATTAGTATCTGCTTCTGGAATCACTTATGCAGCAGAAAGAAATAACTGGACTACAAAGTATCCGATGATACCACTCACTGCAGAATCTATTTTTGTGGCTGCGGAAAATGGAAATCGAGAAGCGAAATCTATGGTTGATAATTTAATGAATTATTTACACATTGGAATTCATAATTATGTCAATGTCTTTGCACCTGATATAATTGTCATTGGTGGTGGAATTGCCAAAGGTATTAAACCTTATCTTGGTGCGTTATCGGACACTAGTTATCTGAAACCTTTTAAGAACTATACGGTTGAAATGGCTATTTCTGAATTACATGAACATGCCGGGATTTTAGGAGCTGCCGCACGTATCCAATTATAACCTGACTCAAATGAAAGTAATTATATTAATTCTTACACTGGCCTTTTCGTTCACTATTGTAGCGCAAGAAAAAAAACAACTTTACATTTCCAATGATGATCACACTGATTATATGTGGACAGGTAATGAAGGACAATATCGGGAAGCGTTTATAAAAATGCTTGACTATTATATTGCTCAAAGTGATAAAACTGCCTCCTTACCATCGCCATATCAAAGCCGGTTCAACTGTGATGGAACGATTTGGTTGTGGGAATATGAGAAGCATAAAACACCGGATGAGTTTCAGAGGTTAATTTCTAAAATTAAATCTGGACATATTAGTGTTCCTTACAACGCACTGGTTTCTACCTATGGAGCAAACACCACCGAAGGAATGCTTCGAGGTATGTATTATGCTGGGTATCTGGAAAGAAAATTTCAACTCGACTTAGATCAGGCAGTAGCCATGGAAAATCAAACACTACCTCTTGGCCTCAGTTCCCTTTGGGCAGGGTCGGGCGCAAAGTATAGTTGGAAGGGCGTTTGTAATTGCGCTTCGAAGCTGGTGGATCTTAAGAAGCGCGACAAGGAAATATATTGGTATAAGGGCATTGACAACCAGACTATATTGATGAAATGGTATTCAATTCCTGGTGATAATAGGCAGCTCGGTGGTTATGCGGAAGCACGGGACCCTGAAATAGCAGTAGACCAGCTTAACGCGTTGTGTAAATCTCCCCACTATCCCTACCATATTGCAGGAGCATTTGGTAAAGGTTGGGATGATCAGCTAACACTAACAGATAGGTTCACAACGACAGCCCAAAATAAAACGAATGACGAACAGCAAGTGATTGTTTCCAATCAATCTGATTTCTTCAAAGCATTTGAACGTGACTATGGAAAAGTAATTCCGAGCGAGTCACTTTCCTATGGAAACGAGTGGGATCTTTATAGCGCTTCGATGTCCGAAGTTTCCGCACAAGTAAAACGGTCAGTGGAAAAATTGAGAGGCGCGGAAGCCATGGCCTCCCTAGTGAGCATTCAGGATATGAATTTTACAAACGGGCTGCAGGATATGCGAAAGAATGCATGGATGGCGTTGGGAATTTACTATGAGCACAACTGGACTGCGGATGGGCCTACTACACGGATGGACCGAAGCCTATGGCAGAGAAAGGTTGAAAATCAAATTACCGCGTATGTTGATAGCTTATTTTTGCTTTCGAAGCAAAAATTGGGTGAAGTGATAAAAAGCAAAAAAAGCAAGACCAGGTTCTACGTATTTAATCCTCTTAGCTGGAAGCGAACGGATGTGTGTGATTTTCCATACTCCGAAATAAGAGATGTAAAAGTGATGGACATCCATACCGGAAAAGAAGTGCCCTCTCAACGATATGAGAAAAATGGAAAACTCTATGTACGAATACTTGCTACGGATATACCTTCTGTGGGTTATAAGGTTTATGAAATACAATCAGGCAAACCTACTTCTTTACCTAAAGCAGCATTGTGGAGAAATCAAATTATTGAAAACCATTTTTTTAAAATAGCACTGACCAACCAGGGTGTAATTACAAGCCTGATTGACAAAATGAATGGCAACCGCGAATGTGCTGCGAAAGTGAATGGCAAATTAATGAATGATCTGGGTTCCGGGGACGATAATACGGGTACATTTGAAATCGAAAATGAAGGATCAGTTTCGATTACTGTACAATGTAAAGGGAAAAATCCATTGGCTCATACAAGTCGCATCACCCTTTATAATAGCATTCCTAGAATTGATATTGATAATCAGATCACGCAAAATTTTGGTGATGTTCGAAGTTGGTCGTTCTCTTACAATCTCAGTGATGCGGATGTGTTCCATGAAGAGTTAGGCGCCATCCTCAAAGCAAAACCCGTAACCGAAGGAGGCAATTACGCAACCATGAATGCTCGTTTCGATTGGCTCACCTTAAATCATTTTGCAGACATCAATGATGGCAAGTATGGTATTACCCTATCCAATGCCGATTGCTCCTTTATGAAATTAGGTAACAGTGCGTTAGCAAACCTGGATACACACTCGGCTCAATTTTCTGTTTTAGCTGGCGGCCAAGTGGATGGCACCGATTTAGGAATTCTCAATCAAGGTGGTGATAGTTTATTTACTCAACGTTTTGCATTGGGTACACATTCAAACTTCGATGCCGCAGCTTCGATGCGATTTTCATTGGAGCATCAAAATCCTTTAATAGCAGGAGTTGTCACTGGCACCCAGGCGGTGTATCCTGAAAAAATATATTCCTTGTTAAGTGTTATCAATCCCAACGTTATCGTGTGGAGTCTTAAGCCCCCAGAGGAGGACATTGCCAAAGGCCTCATGGTAAGGGTATGGAATTTTGCCAATGACAATAATAGTTTTAAAATTTCTTTTGATCAGAATATTGCGGATGCATACCAGACAACACATGTGGAAACTGATTTGGACAAAGCTAATGTAGTGAATGGCGATCTACAGGAGCAGATTGGTCATCATCAAA
>JAYVBN010000251.1:0-2874 GCA_043750455.1 Bacteroidia bacterium
GCTTCATTTAAAACTGTTAGATCTATTTGAGTAGTTCTAAACACGTCAGTGATGCCTTTAACTTTTGTAGTATCTTGTGCTAATGCCTCGTTACTGATGATGACACCAAGCAATAGCAAACCGTTAGCTAATCTTTTCATAGAATTAGGAATTTAACTTTTCTAACACCTACTCTTCTTCGGATTATCGGCTTCTTCCGTTTTGTCAGAGCAATACACTTTCATCCAGGTTCTCCTGTCATTTTTTGAAATAGCTTACTCTGATTGGTGAATCAAACTTGCATGAACAGAAAGAATATTACAACGGGGGTTTCCCCGTATTTGTACTGTATTTTCCCCGCCATAAAACGGGGTTTTCCCCGTATCATTTGTAGAAAATGATTTCCACATTTGTGGAGGTACTAAAACTTCAATTTTTAACCTTTAAAAAATTTATAGTATGGCAAAGAAAACAACAACCAGGCCGGCTATGGAATTTGAATTCCGTGGCGCTGATCTTGAAAGATTACTTTCAAGCAAACCAAAAAAAGTCTTGTTCACAGTTTGGGTGGAAACGGTGACGACTACCAAGGGAAAAGTCGGTGCCTTGCGTATCAAGGCCACAAACGAAACCACGCGAAATAGAACTGCCAGAGATGGAGGTGTAAATGGCGTTCCTAAACCTCCAGGATAAAATTAGTTTCTTGATTTGACAATTGTTCGTCAGTGATTACCTATCTTATTTTGATTTCTGGTTTTGAGTCATAGAACACTGACGAACTATTTTTTTGAACCAAAAGTGAATTTGCTTTAGTCTTTCAATATGGAATTACAGTTGGAAGATAAACACATTATCACCATTAATTAATTAGATGAGTTTTATTTCTATTGTTGCTAATTTTTTAGAGCCTCTCGCTTACGGGACGTGTTGTTTATTTATTTTTTATTACACTCGCCAAAGCAAAAAAGTAAAATGGAGGGTTATAGCGGTTTACTATTTTCTGGCCACGGTACTGATGATTAGGGCAGCCTATGCCAGCTCGAATATTGAAATCTACAATTTGCTTTGCCTGTTAACCCATACTTGCTTGGGTGCTTATTTTTACTATTCTCTGAATACTCGGCTAAAGAAGCGGATCGTGCTTGTGCTTTGTGTGGTTGATGCCGGGTACTATATCACAAGCAACTTACTTTTTCCAAGCCATGCCATGTTCGACAGCACAGGTTATGTGATCTTATCCATCGGCATTGTGCTAATGGCCTTTATGTTTATGCACCAAATTTTGACAAACATTACGGAGGATCCACTCTCTCTTAATTTTGATTTTTGGTTTGTCTCGTCTCAATTGATCTACCACCTTGGTGCCTTTGCTATTTTTTTAACCTATCAATACCTTACGAAAAAGATATTGCCAGCGGATCTTTACTCCTTTGAAAACCGAACACTTCTTATGCAAGTGTGGGGAGTTCATAATGTTCTCTTATTTTTAAGTTCAATTATAACCTCGGCCGCTGTTTTATGGATATCCTTTCGAAGGAAATCACTATCGTCTTAGTAGGGTCTGCCTTCTTTTTATTGGTGGCGGTGGGCATAATTGTGCTTTTTTTAATCTATCAAAAAAAGCAATTAAGATTTATCCTGGAGAAAAAGGAGTTGAGTAACCAGTTTCAAAAGGAATTGCTTATGGCAAGATTGGAGGCGCAGGAAGAAACCCTGAACCAGGTGAGTACGGAGCTTCATGATAACATAGGTCAACTACTAAGTAGCTCCAAGATATTGATTGGCACAGCCGAGCGTATGATTGACAAACCATCGGAGCAATTGCATGTGGCCGGTGAGACCATCTCGAAGGCCATCCGCGAACTGCGAGCCATCAGTAAATCGCTTAATACAGAATGGCTGGAGAAATTTAATTTGGTAGAAAACCTGCAGGCAGAATCGGATAGGATTACCACCTCTAAAGAAATTAGTGTAACACTCAAGCATCCTCCTGTTATTGAAATGCCCATGGATCGTCAAATGATGCTTTTTCGGATAGTTCAAGAAGCTTTGCAAAACACGATTAAGCACGGAGAAGCGTCTCGCATTTCCATAGTGGCAGAGCAAAAGGAAAATATGTTGCAGGTTTCCATTACTGATGATGGCAAAGGATTTGATGCAAATGATGAAACTGTTCAAGGCGTTGGCATCCTTAATATTAAGCACCGTACCAGATTAATGAGCGGTACAGTACAGTGGAACTCAACAAAAGATGGAACGTCTGTTATTATTCAACTACCCCTTTATGCAAGCTGATAAATCAACTAAAATCAAAATTGGCCTGGTGGACGATCATCAGCTTTTTAGCAAATCGCTGAGCCTGTTATTATCGACTTTCGAAAATTTTCAGGTGGTGATTGATGCTGTTAATGGTAAAGACCTTCAGACAAAGATGGAGTTGACAAAGACTGTTCCGAATATCATGCTGATAGATGTATCCATGCCTGTTATGGATGGCCCACAGACAGCCGAGTGGCTTCATCTTGCTCATCCGAATATGCGATTAGTAGCGCTTTCCATGAATGATGATGAGGAAACGATCATCAAAATGTTGAAGGCAGGTTGCTGCGCCTATCTCTTTAAAGACATTCATCCCAACGAACTCGAGCATGCATTGGAAGAGGTTCAACGGGTAGGGTACTATAACCCGGCTATTAATTTTCAAAAGTTGATGGAGAATAAAGAACCTCTCCCCTCATTTTTGAATGAGAAGGAAACAGAATTTTTAATACTGGCTTGCAGTGAATTGACTTATAAAGAGGTAGCCAGAAAAATGAATTTAAGCGAACGCAGCATTGACGGATATCGTGAAACTCTTTTTGAAAAGCTGAACGTTCAAAGCAGAACAGGCATGGC
>JAYVBN010000252.1:0-2650 GCA_043750455.1 Bacteroidia bacterium
TCAAGATCGTGGGGTACATCTTCAAATTGTTTTTCTACTGTCTCCATATTGGCCGGCATTTGTAAAGGCAACAGGGCAGAAGGTTCACTCACCCCGGTAAGGATATCCAATAAAGCCTGATCCTGCACACCAAAATGAACTAAGATCGAATTGGCATTTTTCTCAAACTCAGCAAAAACCATCGGGTTGTTCATATAAACAGAAACAATCACTGGTTTACCTTTCATTTTCTTATAGGTATCATTGATCATACCTAAATCAGTAATGTTGATAGACTTATTCTTTTTGTTTTTATAACTGCGGTTGGTGGATTTCTCCAACGGATCACCACCGGCAATACTTGTTTCGCGTGCTTCTTTGGCGGTGTATTCTCCATACTGTAAAGAGATGGGTACATATCCATTGCCACCTTTCTTTGCATCTTCGCTGTTGTAACCTATTCCAGAGTTTGGACTATTTACAAAGACTAACGCATAATCGGCTTCATCCGGGTTTTCAGTTACTTTAAAAAATTTCTTCACAATATCAATGCTTACCGGATACTCCAGTTTTTCCGGAGTTTCCATGCCTAAAAAATTTCTTCCAGCAGGTGTAAATTTCTTAGGGATGTAAATCGTTTTATTTTTCTCCAACGGAAGTGCATTGGCTTTGTTCTTCAACATCACCACTGATTTCAACTGCGCGTCATAACCAGCTTTCATAAATTCAGGCTTGCCTACAATTGCTTTTGTTTCTTCCAGGTTCACATATGGATTTTCAAACAAACCGGTTCTGAAAATATTTTTCAGTAAACGCACGGCTGATTTTTCAAAACGAGCACGCATAAAATCTTCACCTTGTTCTTTTACCCCCATGCTGTAGGCCTCAATCACAGGTTTCACTTCGTTGTTTCCACCAAATTGATCAACACCAGCCATCAACACTTTGTAGTGTCTTTCGGCAATGGATAATCCCTCCACACCCCATGACCTTCCTGTGAGAAAGACATCAATGGTAGTTTCATCACCAGTAACCGACCAGTCGGCACACACTACGCCATCGAAGTTATATTTATCACGCAGCAAATCCTGAACGATGTATTTGCTGTAGCCATTACCGACATTCTCTTTATACTTAGTGTCTTGATTGTATGAGATAGTATAGTAAGGCATCACAGCGGAAGCCATGCCGGTTTTGCCTTTCAATTTAAAAGCCCCTTCAATAAATGGAATCATGTGGGCAGCAAAATTATTTCCTGGATATACAGCGTATTTCCCTACGCCATAATGCGCATCACGCCCCCCTTCACCTGATCCACCACCTGGCCAATGCTTCACCATAGCATTCACACTTTCATAGCCCCAGCCATCAGTAATTTCTTTGTCACCTGTTGAAGTTTGAAATCCATCGATGTATGCACGGCCAATGTCCGTAGAGAGACCTGGGTCTTCGCCAAATGTTCCGCTGGTGCGATACCACCGTGGGTCTGTTGAAATATCCACCTGAGGTGAGAGTGCCGTGGCAATTCCTAAAGCACGATACTCTTTTCCTGCAATGCTTCCAAATAGTTCTATCAAATGTGGGTCGAAGGTGGCAGCTAATCCTAACGAACTTGGCCACATGGAAATTTTTCCACCCGCACCTTCATTATATTCTTCACTAGAGATCGTGCCATGACGCGGGTCAGAACTATTATTGGCAGGAATACCTAAACCAATTCCTTCTACTAAGGCTTGTGCATTGTTATTCCACCGGGCAGATACTTCCGGACTTTCTACGGAAGTGATGAGCACGTGACGTAGATTATCTTTTGTAAGAAACTCTTTTTGCTGATCGGACAAATCCCATGCATTGGCTCCACTTTCTTTAAAATCTTTTCCGTTATATGACGCTTTCATAAAACCACGGCTGGCCGCAGGAATAGATTGATGACGACTATATAACATTAAGCCTGCTATCTGTTCGACACTCATTTGAGAGGCAAGATCTTTTGCACGGTCATCTGCTGATAAGCGCCAGTCTTCGTACTTATCGAGCTGACCATTTTTATTAAGATCCTTGAACCCTAAGCGATCAATCGTTAGAATTGTTACTCCTGAGGCAGTCGAGTAACCGAGCGTTTTTCCTTCTTCATTTTTTACAATGCGAATGGCATTATTTTCAGTTTCGGTCCACTTTGGGCCGCAGCTAAACAGTGTACCAAGGACGAAACAGAATAGTGACAATTGTGTGGCTTGCCTTTTTATAAATTTTTTCATGATCGAGAATTTTTATTCATTGTGTATATACGAAACAATACTATCAATTTCACATTTACTTTCCTAGAATGTTCGTTGGTCAAGTGGAGTTAGCACACCATCAGACTTGTTTTT
The DNA here is from genome assembly GCA_043750455.1 of Bacteroidia bacterium. GTDB lineage: Bacteria > Bacteroidota > Bacteroidia > Cytophagales > Cyclobacteriaceae > ELB16-189. The sequence goes on from JAYVBN010000252.1 coordinate 2,352, forward strand.
AAATCAATTTCAACAAAAAAATAAGAGCCAAATAAGAATTACCTCGTTCGACCCTTTTTTCCAGTCCTGTAAACTAGAATGAAAGCGTTACTAAAATTTACTGCTGCAACTTTTGCAAGTTGGCATAGCTTGTGGCAACGTTGACCAATGGATCAGGTGCCTGATCTTGCTCCACAAAGAAATATTTCAACCCTGCTGTAGAAGCATCGGCAAAAATACGTTTCAAGTCAACATAGCCTTCGCCTACTTCAACAGGGCGCTGGGTAATCCTGCTCAAGTCTTTTACATGCCATAGCGGG
>JAYVBN010000253.1:0-2162 GCA_043750455.1 Bacteroidia bacterium
AATGGAAATAATCAATACCATAGGAAGAAGGAAAACCTCAATCGCCAGAGTGTACACACAACCTGGAAAAGGTGAAATCAAGGTTAACGACAAGAACCTTAACGATTATTTCAAATCTGAAATACTTCAGACCACTGTAAAGCAAGCATTTGCAATTTCAAAAACAGAAGGCCAATACGATGTAAGCGTAAACGTAGAAGGTGGTGGTAGCAAAGGTCAGGCAGAAGCAATTCGCCTTGGTATTGCACGCGCCTTGGTAAACATTAATGCTGAATTTAAACCTGCTTTAAGAAAAGAAGGATTGATGACCCGCGATTCGCGCATGGTGGAAAGAAAGAAACCAGGTCGTGCAAAAGCAAGAAAAAAGTTCCAGTTCAGCAAGCGTTAATCGATATAAAGGAAAGAGCAGCATGGCAAATAAACTAACAACAGAACAATTGATGGATGCAGGTGTGCACTTTGGCCACCTTACCCGCAAATGGAATCCTAAGATGGCCGAGTACATCTTTATGGAGAACAACGGTATCCACATTATCGATTTAAATAAAACAATTAACTGTCTTGAAGAAGCAGCGTTTGCACTGAAGAACATTGTGCGCTCAGGACGTAAGATCATGTTCGTGGCAACTAAAAAACAAGCCAAAGACATTATCAAGGAAGAAGCTACCCGCCTGAACATGCCGTTCGTAACAGAGCGTTGGTTAGGTGGTATGCTTACCAACTTTGCAACAATCCGTAAGTCATTGAAAAAGCTTGCTCAGATTGATAAGTTGATGAAAGACGAAGCATTCAATAACCTTGCTAAGCGCGAGCGTTTGATGATCACACGTGAGAAAGCCAAGTTGGAGAAATTGTTAGGAGGTATCACCGACCTAAATCGTCTTCCTGCTGCACTTTTTGTGATCGATGTTAAACGCGAACACATTGCTGTGTCAGAAGCTTTGAAGTTGAACATCCCCGTGTTTGCTATGGTGGACACTAACTCAGATCCTTCCAATATCGACTTCCCTATTCCAGCCAATGATGACGCATTCAAATCAATTTCTATTTTGACTGCCTATATAGGCAAGTCAATTGAAGAAGCATTGATGGAACGCAAAAAAGATAAAGAAGAAGCAGGCCACAAGAAGGATGAAGAGGAGAAGAGAAAAGTGGACGAGCCTGTAGAAGAGACAAAATAATTTGTCAATTAGCCGATGTGCTAATGTACCAATATCATTGAACATCGGTCTTCAGCCGGTGTTCAACTGTTTTAAAGCAAACTGTAATTCTAAAATCATTAATTCATAATTCTAAAATTAAAAGTATGTCAGCAATTACTGCACAAGATGTAAATAAGCTCCGCACCATGACAGGTGCCGGCATGATGGATTGTAAAAAAGCATTGACCGAGGCCGATGGTGATTTTGAAAAGGCCATTGAGATATTAAGAAAGAAAGGCCAGAAAGTTTCTGCATCCCGTTCCGACAGGGATGCAAAGGAAGGCTCTGTGTTTATCAAAGTAAGTGACGATAAGAAAGAAGCAATCTTGATAGCTCTTAATTGTGAAACGGACTTTGTAGCCAAAAATGAAGAGTTTCAAACTCTTGGTAAGTTGATTGTGGAAACAGCTTTTGCGAAAAAGCCCGCAACGAAAGAAGCCTTGTTAAGCGAGAAAGCCGGAGACCTGACGTTGAATGATAAGATTACTGAACTGGTTGGAAAAATTGGAGAGAAGCTTGAAATTTCTGCTTATGTGATCATGACAGGTGAAGCAGTTATTCCATATATCCATGCAGGAAGCAAGTTAGGCGTATTGGTTTCATTGAAAGGTGTGAATGGTAAAGATGTAACCCCGATGGTTATCGGGGCTGGCAAGGATGTAGGCATGCAAATAGCAGCAATGAATCCGGTAGCTGTAGACGAGAAGGACATTGATCCTGCCATCATTGCCAAAGAATTGGAAATTGCTAAAGCACTTATCTTAGCGGAAGGCAAACCTGAGAACATGGTTGAGAAAATTGCGCAGGGAAAGATGAACAAATTCTTCAAAGACAATACACTTGTTCATCAGCCTTTCGTGAAAGACAATTCAAAGACCGTTGCTCAGTATCTGGACAGCGTTTCCAAGGGCTTAGCGGTAGCTGATTTCAAACGCATAGCGATTGGGTAAATAGAATTTT
>JAYVBN010000254.1:0-2007 GCA_043750455.1 Bacteroidia bacterium
GCAAAGAAAACACCTTCTTTTAAATCCGAGATGAGAATTTCCTCTACATGAAAATGGAAAGAATTCGCAAATGATTTAAAAAGGTCATGAGTCATCGGACGGTTTGGGATAATCTTTTCTATTTCAATAGCAATGGCTTGAGCCTCAAACATTCCTATTATTATAGGAAGTCTTCGCTTGCCATCGGCTTCACCCAACACCAAAGCAAATGATCCATTTTGCGATTGGCTGGAGGATAAGCCCAGTATTTCTAGTTTTATTTTTTTCACGAACTATTTTGCCGCTTTAATAGCTTCAGTCAATTTAGGAATTATTTCGAAAGCATCACCAACAATGCCATAGTCGGCAGCCTTAAAAAAAGGTGCGTCTGCGTCCTTATTTATGACCACAATACATTTTGATGAATTCACTCCAGCGAGGTGTTGGATAGCACCTGAGATACCTATTGCTATATATAATTGAGGTGCAACCTTTACACCTGTCTGTCCAACATGCTCATGGTGCGGTCTCCACCCCATATCAGACACAGGCTTGCTGCATCCAGTTGCTGCGTGAAGAACCTTTGCAAGTTCTTCCAATTGCCCCCAATGCTCAGGGCCTTTCATGCCTCTTCCCCCAGACACAACTATCTCAGCTTCAGGAAGTAATATATCACCAGTGGCTTTTACAGTTGATGTTATTTTTGTACTGAAATCAGCATCGGTTAAGGCAACAGTGTATGCTATTATCTGAGCTGTTCCCCCCACTTCTTTTGCCTCGGCAGCATTCTTTTTTATAGCGATCACCTTTTTGCTATTAGCGAGTTCAACGAAGGCAAAAGCTTTACCTGTATAGATGCTCTTCTTTACTAAAAAGCCAGCGCTTGTGTTTGGTAACTCAACTACATTGGTTGCAAGACTTGCATTGATCTTTGTCGCAACTTTAGCTGCAACAGGAGTACCTAGCGATGAATTGGCCATCACCAAAATGTCGGCATTTTCATCCAGCATGGCCTTGGTAAGAACGGAAGCAAACGCTTGAATAATATGTTGATTTAAGCGTTCGTCAGAAACATGAAGCACCTTATTAGCACCAAATTTTCCGAGAGACTCCAATTCTATTTTCTCAATCGATCCAAGAGCAATAGCTGTTACGGTTCCACCCATCGCATGCGCATAAGCCACCGCTTCCAATGATAGCTTTCTGATCTTCCCTTCTCCGCTTTCTACAAAAACTAAACTATTCATACTTTAAAATTCAATATTCAACATTCAACATTTTTCACCCGAAACTCAAAGCACTTTAGCTTCAGTCTTCAAACGAGTTACCAATTCACCAACATTATCTGAACTGATCATTTTTACTGCCCCTTTTGCAGGTGGTAATTCAAATTTCTTGAGCGACACAGTTGAGGTCACTGACTTTGGTTCTACTACTTTCAGAGGTTTTGTTCTGGCCGACATGATACCGCGCATATTTGGTATTTTCCATTCGGCAATCGGCTCCTGGCAGCCAGCTACAAATGGCAAATTTAGTTCGAGGGTTTCTTTGCCGCCTTCAATCTCGCGGGTAAGTTTTGCTTTAGAGCCTTCCAGTTCCAACTTCATAACAGGGGAAACAGATGGTAAGCCCAACAGTTCACCTACAATAGCATGAACCACTCCACTATTATAATCAATTGACTCGCGACCCATTAAAATTAGGTCAAAACCCTTTGCGTGTTCGGCAATTTGAGTAGCCACAAAGTATGAATCAATAGGATCAGCATTTACGCGTATTGCGTCATCGGCTCCAATTGCCAAAGCTTTACGTATAGTGGGTTCAGTTTCTGCTAATCCCACATTCAAAACCGTTACGGTTGTTCCAGGAGTTGCTTCCTTGATCTCGATCGCTCTAGCCAAGGCGTAATCGTCATACGGTCCAATTATGAACTGAACCCCTGCCACATCAAACTTTGTATTGTTTTCAATAAAGTTGATTTTGGATGTGGTATCCGGAACATTCGAAATACAAACTAATATCTTCATA
>JAYVBN010000255.1:0-2264 GCA_043750455.1 Bacteroidia bacterium
GTTGCGGTAATGGGGCTCGATGATTTCAAAGCCGTTTCAAACCACCCCATGGCAACTCGTAAATTTGATCCGGGAATTCAAACCAGGTTCGAAATAAAATTGAGCCCTCGTCAACAAGGACTTCGTGCCTTCGCCAACGAAAATGATTATACGTTCTTTCCACAAAAAGTAAGAAGTCCGCTCAAGTATAAGGACTTCCCTATCCAGAAAGGAAATGCAATCTTGTATGAGGAAAATATCTTAGAAAAATATTTGGAGCAGTGCCGCCTGGGCGTTTCAGACGCAACACTTTCAGAGGGGGCACGTCAGGAACAAAACGATAGCCACATAACATTAGTGCAGATAACAGAACTAGCTATACTGATTCCTGATTTTGCTCTCGAACCAGAGAGTTTGTGGACGAAACTCTCAGAACTAGCAGGGGGCAAAGACATCGACTTTGCCGACCATCCTGATTTCTCGAAAAAATATTACTTGCGCGGAGAAAATGAGATTGCTATTCGCGACTTCTTCACTGAACCTGTTATGAGTTTCCTTGAAAAACGAGAAGATATTCATATCGAATGCCATCGAAATAAATTACTCTTCTATAAAAAACGTGATTTATTGGACATCCAAGAAATCATGAGCCTGGAAAAATTTTCAGAAGACTTCCTTGAAGCAGTCTCACAGAAGATCTCGCAACCTGTTTAACTTATTGTCGGGGTTGGGCTTTGCTCAACCCCTTATTTTTTACTCCTTATTTTACCTTTATGAAAGCAAACAAAATATTGTTCTTGCCTTTGCTATGCCTATTAACGTATGGTGCTCTGGCACAGGAAAAACCAAAAGAAATTGAAGAATTGCGTGTAAAGCTTAATGAAGATGGAAGTCATTATCTAAAGGCTACTTTTCTTAATCAGGTCTGGCTTCGGTTTAATGACAGCAACCCCGGTACATTGGTTTTGAATGACCCAACTCAGAATACCCTTGACATTGGATTGCGGAGAACCCGCTTCCAGATGTATGGTCAGCTAACAAATCATGTATTCTTCTATTTTCAATTCGGACAGAATAATTTCAACTATCTCTCACAAAATGCAGGCAATAGAAAACTGCAAGCATTTTTCCATGATGCATTGGGTGAATATCGTTTTAAGCAAGGAAGCGAAAAACTTATTCTTGGTGGGGGGCTCACTATTACCAATGGACTTTCGAGGTTTAGTCAACCCAGCGTGGGCACGATCATGACTATGGATGTTCCGGTGTTCGCTCAGGCTACTGTTGATCAAACTGATGAATTCTCACGGAAGCTAAGTGTCTACGCACGCGGACAGCTTGGAAAATTTGATTATCGGATAGTGCTAAGTGACCCCTTCCCTGTTACTACAAATGGTCAAGCGATACCAACACTTTCAAACAACTCAACGTTTGCTCAGGAAGGCCATCACAAACAATACCAAGGTTTTTTCATGTGGAATTTTTTCGACAAGGAATCGCACATCACACCTTATATGACGGGCACCTACCTGGGAAAGAAAAAGATCTTCAACCTCGAAGCAGGATTTATCTCACAAAAGAATGCTACAGAAACCACACCTGATAATGGCGTGACTAAGGAGTTTCATAATATGAACCTGCTATCGATAGCGGCATTTTATGATGCACCAATCAATCCTGAAAAAGGAACAGCTCTCAATGCTTACCTCGGGCTATTCGATCTCAATTACGGGGCAGGCTATTTGCGCTACAATGGAATCATGAATCCCGCTAACGGATTATCAAGTGGATTTCCAGCAGGAAGTCAAGGCAATGCATTCCCTATGTTTGGCACCGGCCAAGTTATTTACTCCCAAGTGGGTTATCTAATGAAAAAAGATTTGTTAGGTGACGGCAATGGCACGTTGATGCCTTACGCTTCCATCATGAGTGCAAAGTATGACAGACTCCAAAATCAGATGAATGTTTATACTGTAGGATTGAACTGGCTGATGAAGGGCCATACCAGCAAACTTACACTTGATTATCAATTGCGACCCATCTATGAACAACAAGGTACAGACCTTGTGAATATCTCTAACCGAGGTCAAGCCTTGCTTCAGTACCAAATATTTTTCTAGAACATCACATTTGAAAAGAAATGATCTGTTTGTTTCGAACAATTTTACTTACCAACTATTCTTTTAACTACTCCAAAAATTAAACAACTTATTACAAAGACAAGCGATACGACCACTATAAAAAACTTTATGGAGGCAAACCAAAAAGTAATTGCCACGGGCAAC
>JAYVBN010000256.1:0-2414 GCA_043750455.1 Bacteroidia bacterium
ATCAGGTAATAGATGCGACTGAGGTGGATATGGATGATTTTGTGTTGAAGGTGAGGATTTCAAAGAAATAATAGAATAGTTTACCTTTGTGAAATATGAATTCAGAATCTGTAAAATTGGAATTAATAGATTGGATCAATCATGTAAAGGATTCCTCAGTATTAGAGAAGGTTATCCTGTTAAAAAACAGCACAGGCCAGGTTAATGAACAACCGTCTTCAAAACGTAAATTTGAAGACGGAAAACATATTTTCACTTATGTAGCTGATGATTTCAATGAGCCGTTGGATGATTTTAAGGAATACATGGAGTAGATGATTTACTTAATCGATACTCATATTCTGATTTGGCGCATCTCATCAAATCCCCTGCTTCCCTCAAAATATATTCGGGAGATAGACAATCCGTTAAATACTATTATAATAAGCAAGGCGAGTTTGTGGGAAATAGCAATAAAGGTGAGCTTACAAAAATTGGAAATGGGTATTTCCTTTTCGGAATTGGAGAATTATCTGGCAAAAAAAAATATAGCCATACTGGATTTTGACCACAAAGTTTTAAATCAGTTAATTGGATTGCCTCACCACCATCGTGATCCCTTCGATCGCCTGATCATTTGCCAGGCTATTACTAACAACCTCACCATCATCACAGACGATAAAAAATTTAATCTCTATCAAATTCCACTACTTAGCCAGGAATGAATTCAAGAAAATATTTTCTCATAGCAGTACTCATCATCATACTGGATCAGGCCAGCAAGTTATTGGTGCATCACTACATGTACATTCATCAAGAAGTAGATGTGATGGGCGAGTGGTTCAAACTTCACTACTTGTTAAATCCGGGGATGGCATTCGGCATTCGTTGGGAAAGTGAATTCGGCAAGCTGACTCTTACCTTCTTTCGTATTGGTGCTATGTTTGGGATAACCTGGTACATGATAAACATGAACAGAAAGGGGGCGCACTCTGGATTTTTGATTTGCATGGCTTTGATTTTAGGAGGAGCCGTTGGAAATGTTATCGATAGTACTTTTTACGGGGTGTGGTTAAATAATGCACCAATAGAATCTGTTACACCTTGGTTTCATGGGCAGGTGATCGATATGCTCTACTTTCCAATTTATGATTTTTATTGGCCAGAGTGGATGCCTTATCTGGGTGGAGAATATTTTTTATTCTTTAGTCCGGTATTTAACATTGCTGATTCCTCTATTTTTATTGGCGTGGTCACGATTTTGGTTTCACAAAAGAAATTTTTTAAAGAGCATGTGGAGGAAACAATACAAACAAGTTCAGCAATAACGGAAACGACAATTACTCAAAGTGAAGAGTTGATTGTCACCTATTCGGAAAATGGAATTGAAGAGCAGACATTCACAAAAGAGCTTACGGAACTAGAGGAGACGATTGAAGAGAAGGAAGACGATGAAAATAAAGAAAGACCCAAGGAAGGAAATTCAACTCCCAGTCTATAGATTTTTCAAAAAATGGCAGAACAACTTATCATCTCACCTTCACTTAATAAAACGGATCGATATAAATCTTTAGTACCTCAGATTGAAGCCCTTGTTGCTGGTGAGACTGATGTAGTTGCCAATCTTTCAAACATAGCAGCGGCACTACGGCAGTCCATGAATTTTTTCTGGGTGGGATTTTATATCGTTAAGAATAATGCCATGCCTGCCGGCAGGCAGGAATTAGTGTTAGGACCTTTTCAAGGACCGATCGCCTGCACACGAATAGCTTTTGGCAAAGGTGTATGTGGCGCATGCTGGAAAGAAAAGATGGTAATGCTTGTGCCGAACGTGGATGAGTTCCCCGGACATATCGCTTGCAGTTCCGATTCCAAATCTGAAATAGTTTTGCCTGCCTTTAAGGGAAAAGATGTCGCGCTCGTTCTCGATGTAGATAGTGATAAGCTCAACGACTTTGACAAAACCGATGAGCTTTATCTCGGTCAAGTGATGCGCCTCATCGAAAAATTTCTTTAACCTTGCCATATGCAAGAATTAAAGCAGCTCTATGCAGAGCGACAAAGCGAATTTACCTTATCCCTTAAAAAAATAAACAAAACCCTTCGTTCTATTTCGCTGGGGCGGATAGCGATTGCACTGCTTTTTATCTTTCTGGGTTATTTGGGATTTTCCCAATTCTTCTTTTTTTATACCCTGCCATTTGTTGGTGCAGGTTTCTTTTATCTGGTCTCTCTTTATAATAAAGGATTTCAAAAAAGCCAGCTCCTGGAAAATTTAGTTAAGCTGAACGAACTTGAAGGGAAGGCACTCGATCATGATTATTCCAACTTTAAATCTGGTGAACGCTTTATAGATCCACATCATCCGTATAGTTACGATCTTGATTTATTCGGAAAAGGATCTTTATTTCAATACCTCAATCGCTGTGGCACTA
>JAYVBN010000257.1:0-3426 GCA_043750455.1 Bacteroidia bacterium
GGTTGCCTTTTTAATCTCATTTCTAAATGTACCATCCTGATTATTTAAATAGAGGTAATCATCTTCATTAAAATCATTAGAGATATATAAGTCAGACCAACCATCTCCATTCAAATCCGATATTGCCACACCCACTCCAAAGCTGAGTACATTATTAATGATCCCTGATTTCTCAGATACATCAGTGAATTTTCCTCCGTTATTCTGATATAATTTACTTCCGAATTTAGTTCCCTTTTGTTTGCGATTGACTACAACATTGCTAAGCCTTGCATATTTGGGAAGGGAGTGATTCAATACAAAAAGGTCTAAATCATTGTCTTTATCGTAGTCAAAAAATGCAGCATGTGACGTATATGAATCATCATCTATGCCAGCCTCTTTTGACTGTTCGGAAAAAGTAAGGTCTTTATTATTAATGAAGAGTAAGTTTGTTCGAAGTGTGGAATCGCTCATTGCAGATCGGCAAACATAAATATCTAACCATCCGTCTTGATTGACATCGGCCATGGTGATACCGGTTTTCCAACCTTCAGATACGGCAACACCTGCTTGTTCAGTAATATCTTCAAATTCGAAATCACCTTTATTCAGATACAATTTGTTTGAAACCAGATTGCCTGAAAAATATACATCCGGCAAACCGTCATTATTAATATCACCTACGGCAACGCCCCCGCCATTAAAATAATAGGAGTAGTTTAAAACGTTATTTTCACCATTTTGGATTACTGTGTTTTCAAAGGTGATACCAGTTTCCTTTGCAGAAAGTTCTTGAAAGAGTTTCGCAGCTTGTTTCTCTTTGCAGCTGTTGAAAGTCGTCAACAAAATGAAAGCTATGACTAAAACTGAAAAAAAATCTGATCTATGTGTTTTTTTACAATCCATACTCAAATATTAAATTCAATAGTTGATGCGAACCTGTAGACAAAAATACAACTCAATATTCATGGTTAGCTCTATTTTCTGAAAAGAAGTCAACGCCTATTATAACACGAATGCCCATGAAAAAGGGTCAGCAATTACGCTGACCCTGATTCAAACTAAAACTAACTCAACTAACAAAAACTAAATCAATTCTTGTCCCACCATAATTTGGTAGTAATCTTATCTCCACCTTCACCTAATAAAGGCACTGCGGCATCAACAGCTGCACCATTGGTAACCTTCTCATCCGCGATGAAAGGTATCCTTCTAATCCAGTTGTTGGTAGGCGTTTTATTATCAGCAAAGGTTGGCAGGTCAGTATTATCTGATTGTACTATCGGGTAAAGTTTGAAAGCGCGGCTTCTACGAATATCGGCCCATCCTTCTACACCTTCCGGAAACAAGGCTAACCACTTTTGAATGGTTATTTGTTCATTCCTCTCGGCCAGGGTTCCCGCAGTGCGATATTTAATCGGTGCCGTAGATATGGCTGGTGAATTCTGAGCGTCCCCAGGAGCAATTGGTGTATTGGGGCTATTGATATAAGCAGTAATAGCCGCAGCGTCCGTTATGCCCCATTGTTTCATAGATTCAGTAATTCCTTGATTATAAAACGATTCAGCAGTTCCTGCACCCATATTCCAACCAAGAAGTACCCCCTCAGCACGTAAGAACCAAGCTTCGGCAGTTGCCATTACATTGGAAGGCGTTTCCATCGTTCCTGGCTTGGACTTATCCCAGCGAGGACCTTTATTGGAGTTGTTGTCGGCCTTATTAAGAGTTACGGCCATATCAGCTGAAGACAAACCATTACGGAGACCATGATAGCCACCAGTAGCGGCAGGAGAGAAATAAACACCAATACGTGGATCGGCATATCCTTTCAATACAGACTCCATGGATGCACTCATACGGAACTCGTTCCAATCCATTACAGTAAGTCCATTAAAGTCATCGCCTTTTTGTGTTCTGAAAATCAATGCATCATCTGCAGGGCTAGTTGCCAATAGACCACCTGCAGCAGCTGCTTCACCTTCAGTTTTGGCTCTTGCGGGATCTGCCTTTGACATACGTACTGCAAGTCTTAGTCTTAAGGTATTAGCGAATTTTATCCACTTGCTCACATTACCACCATAAATTAGATCGAATGAGCCATAGGGAGTTTCACTTGTTTTGCCATTTAAAACGGTAGTTGCAGCGGCTAAGCGCTTCAACATATCATCATAAATTTTATCCTGAGCATCATAGGGTATACTCTTATCGGACTTACCTGCATTGAAATAAGGAACCGCTCCCCAAGTATCGGTAATTCTATGGAATGTATATACCCACATGACTTGAGCAATGGCATACTCAGCAGAAGCCGGATCATACTGCGCAAGCAATGTCTGCAACTGAGGTACTACGTCACTGTAAATAGGATTCCATGCAGCTCTGATCCAATCCATACGAATCACCAGACGATCTGATGGAAAGTAAGTAGTGGTGTTAGCATAATATTGGCAATACTGGTCATGAAACAAGTTCTGTGCAATTTGATAATTCCAACCATTATTCGTTGCCGTAGATTGTGCTTTTGAAAAGAGAAATGGAAGCTGGGATGTTTCCAACTTAGATAGCGCGTTCTTATTGGTATTAAAGTCGTCAAACTCTTTGGTACACGACACCACCAGTACTATGCTGCATAGAAGAAGTGTGCCTCCATACATGCTTAACAGGTTTTGTATTTTTTTCATATTGATTTTTTCTATTTAGATTTTTCTGAGCTTAGAAGGTTAATTGTACGTTGAATCCTAAACTGCGAGTAGAGGGCAGGGTTCCATATGATATACCTTGCCAGTTACCGTTACCCAATGACATATCAGGGTCAAACGCCATTTTACGTTTTTCAAGTCCAGGGATTTCCAACTTTGAATACCCTCTGTAAAGGAAGAATAGGTTACGCGCCACTGCCGAAATACGAACAGCTTTGAAAACAGAGTTATCAGGAACAGGAACTGAATATCCAATAGAAAGTTCACGTACTCTAAAATTCGTAGCGTCATAAGTAAAGAATTCTGCGCTTCCATAACGGCCACCTGAAGCAGTTGTCCAGAAAGCTTGTGAATTAATGGCCGTGCTCACCGCTGCTCCTGCAGTGGTTTTACCACCTAAATTCCAGCCACCTTCTCTGAATTGAGAGGTAACTTCGGGCGTTCCATTATAAGCAAGGAACATCTCCGTTCCATCCACCACGGTTCCTCCAATTCGACCATCAACCAATAATCTCAAAGAAAAGCTTTTGTAGTTGAATGTATTGGTCCAACCAAGTGTAGCCTTGGGATTGAAGTTACCAATATATCCTTGCTCGCCAGTAGTAATAGAAGAAAGGGGCAATCCAGTAGGCGTCACAAATGGAGTGCCTCCTGTCTTATGTTCAATTACTTTACCAGTAGCATCAGTAACATCAGCTGAATTCTTCCAATAAAAGCCTTGCATGTCTCCATAGCTTCCGCCTTC
>JAYVBN010000258.1:0-6421 GCA_043750455.1 Bacteroidia bacterium
CTCCTGACGGCAAAGGGAAGGCAGAGATTGAACTGTTTGCTTAAAAACTTATGGCCTTGATCTAATTGACGGTTGAATTACTTTTTTACAAATCGATATATTTTTCACGCAAAGCCGCTAAGGCCGCAAAGTAATGTAAATCAAAAACAGCCTTTTGCGTTTTTTTGCGCCTTTGCGTGAAAAGCATTTTTGCCATGACCTCACAGAACCCTACAGCCATTTATAAATTAAATTTTATATGATGTGCGAAATGGTTTATCTTCATTTTTCATTCCATTAGTTTGATAGTCAATAATTCAAAAGTAAAAACATAAAATTCGTAACATGAACGTAAATCGCAACAGATCATTTAATTTTCTACTGACACTTTTAATCCTTGTTTGTGCAACAGCCTGCCAAAACAAGGACACTGTCACAAAAGGCAACCCTAAAATTGATAAGCTAAAATTGCCTGCTGGATTTCAAGCGGAGCATCTATATAGTCCTGCTGACAATGATCAGGGCTCTTGGGTGGCGATGACATTTGATAACAAAGGCCGAATGATTACAGCTGACCAGTATGGTGCTTTATATCGTCTCGAATTACCGGTGGCTGGCGATACGACTAAGCCCAAAGTAGAGAAGCTTATTATAGGCTCAGCGGCTGATCAAAGCACAGATACAACTACGCTTAAAATAGGAATGGGCTTTGCGCAGGGTCTGCTGTATGCGTTCAATAGCTTGTATGTGATGGTCAATCACAACAGCGACAAAAACTTCGATAAGAACACTGGCATGTACCGACTGCAGGATACGGATGGAGATGATCAGTTCGACAAGATCACGTTGATTAAATCCCTTGCAGGAGAACCCGGTGAGCACGGACCTCATAGTATTATATTATCACCAGATAAGAAATCAATTTATATCGCTGCCGGCAACCACGTGGATGTTCCTGAAATGGAAACGTACCGCTTGCCTCCGATATGGAAAGAGGACAATCTGTTTCCTCAGATAAAAGATCCAAGAGGTCATGCCAATAATCGCGAAGCACCTGGAGGTTGGATAGTTCACATGGATTCTCTCGGTAACCATTGGGAGATGGTTGGAGCAGGTTATCGCAATGAATTTGATATAGCGTTCAATGAAGCCGGTGATTTGTTCACGTATGATTCAGACATGGAGTGGGATTTCGGAATGCCGTGGTATAGACCAACACGCATCTGTCATGTAACCAGCGGAAGCGAATACGGTTGGCGCACAGGCAATGGGAAATGGTCTGCAGCTTACCCTGATAATCTGCCTCCTGTACTTAACATCGGACAAGGTTCACCAACAAGTCTGATCAGCGGAATGAATGCCGCCTTTCCGGATAAATACAAAAAAGCAATTTTTGCTTTCGACTGGAGCTTTGGAATTATTTATGCCATTTACCTTGAACCACAAGGAGCATCCTACACAGCACACGCGGAAGAATTCATTTCAGGTTCTCCACTGCCATTAACCGATGGAGTGATTGGTCCCGATGGCGCTATGTATTTCCTTACGGGAGGAAGAAGATTGGAATCCGATCTTTATCGTATTTCTGCTATTGATAATCAAAACGCGGCAACGCAGGAAACAACTTCCTCAGCAACAGTTAATGAAGCCAATAAATTAAGAAGAAGCCTTGAGAAATTTCACGAGCCAAACAAGAGTGCAGTTGAAACGGCTTGGCCATATCTGAAACATGAAGACAGGTTCGTGAGATATGCTGCTCGCATTGCAGTTGAACATCAACCAGTAAGCGAATGGCAGGAGCGGGCGCTGAAAGAAACCGACCCACAATCTCTAACACTAGCAATGATCGCTCTGGCGCGACATGGAAAACCAAATGTGAAGAACAATATGTTCCAGGCTTTGGTAAAAGTTGACTACGACAAACTTTCGCCATCACAAAAGATCGATATCGTTCGTGCTTTTGAAGTTCTTATTTTCAGAATGGGCAAACCCGAAGGAGCTTTGAAAGACCAGGTAGTTGCGTATCTCGATCCTAAATTTCCTTCTCAATCAAATGAACTAGATCGTGTACTTAGCAAAGTGCTTATTCACATTGGTGCTGCTGGTTCAATAGAAAAAACCGTGGCGTTATTAACTACAGCGAAAGATGAGCCAATGGAAAAAACCGTTAGCGCGTCATCTGATCTTATTATGAGAAATCCCCAGTATGGATTGGACATTGCCGAAATGCTATCGAAGGTGCCACCGGCACAGCAGACTTATTTGGCAACAGTTCTCAGTGAAGCGAATACTGGATGGACTCCAGCACTGCAAGAACAGTATTTCAAATGGTTTGCAAATGCATTCACTTACAAAGGAGGAAGAAGCTATATTGGATTTATTGATAAGGCAAGGAGGAAGGCGTTGGCGCATACTCCGGCAGATAAAACAAATTACTACGATACCCTTTCAGGTGGTGGACTGTTGACAGAATCTGGAAATGATCTGGCGAATGTTCCTCAACCAAAAGGTCCCGGTAAAAGACGGACCAAAGAAGAAGCATTAGCTATACTGGAAGAACCACTTGCGAGCAGGGACTTTGTTAATGGTAAGAACATGTTTGCAGCCACGTTGTGCAGTTCCTGCCATACCATGCGTGGTGAAGGAGGAAACATTGGCCCCGACCTGACTCAGGTTGGCACTCGCTTTACAGCGAAGGATATACTTGAGCACACGATCGATCCGAATAAAGAAGTCTCTGATCAATATGCGGCAACTATCTTTTCTATGAAGGATGGCAGTTCCATTCTGGGTAGACTTATCAATGAAGATGATGGAAAGTATTTTGTTTCTCAAAATCCTTTCTCACCCCAAACTTTGCGTGAGATCGCTAAGACTGATGTAGCCTCGACCAAGCATTCTACAGTTTCGCTTATGCTTCCCGGACTCATCAACAGGTTGAATGATGAAGAGATCAAAGATATTATTGCCTACATGGTAGCGGGAGGAAACATGGATCATGAGATGTATGTGGGTGGAGGGAAGTGATTAGGGTATAGGCAGATTGCACAAACACAAATGCTGTTAGATATTTTATATGAGAATATTACAATTTATTACAGTTCTGACAATAATTCTACAGGGACACGTCTTGATGGCACAAGATATTCTGAGGGACGAGATAGAATTCATTCAAAACAATACGATCTCGTTTGACAAGTCAATTGAAAATATTTCAATTACTGATTTCAAGAAATTAAATTTTAGTGACGACATAAAAGTCTTTGGAATAGGTGAAGCAAATCACGGGACAAGAGAATTTCAAATATTGAAATTGAAACTGGCAGAGTATCTAATTCAAGAAAAAGGACTGAATACAATAATGCTTGAGTTTCCATACTCACAAGGATTACTAATTGATGACTACGTAAAAGGAAAAAATAAAGACGGTTTAAAAATATTGACTGATCAAAAGAACAGTGAATATAAAAACACGGACTTTATTGATTTCATTGACTCAATCAAAAAATTGAATGAAGCGAGAGATGAAAAAGATAAAATAAATTTTCTCTGCCCTTGTTGGTGTTCTTCACCAACAAGCAAGATGCACGGAGATAACCAATTATTAGATTAAATGAAGTTAATTAATGATTGCTAAAGAACATGCGGAATTTTTAACGGTCACGTGTTTGGATTGGAGGCACGTATTAAAGGAAGATCGGTTTAAGGACATTGTAATTGATAGCTTAAGGTTTTTAAGTAAAGAAGGGCGGATAAATGTTTATGGTTTTTCTGCCCTTGTTGGTGTTCTTCACCAACAAGCAAGATGCACGGAGATAACCAATTATTAGATTAAATGAAGTTAATTAATGATTGCTAAAGAGCATGCGGAATTTTTAACGACAACGTGTTTGGATTGGAAGCACGTATTAAAGGAAGATCGGTTTAAGGACATTGTAATTGATAGTTTAAGGTTTTTAAGTAAAGAAGGACGAATAAATGTTTATGGTTTTGTTATTATGCCAAACCATTTTCATTTGATATGGCAGATGTTAGGAGATCATAAGCGAGAAGATGTACAGCGAGACTTTTTGAAATTCACTAGCCAGCAGATATTAAAGATGTTGCGAAATGAAGATTTGGAAATGCAAAAGGAGCTATTAGTCCAGGCCAAAGACCGCAAGCATCAGGTGTGGGAGCGAAATTCATTAGGTATTCCGTTATGGTCACCGGAGGTGTTTTGGCAGAAGATTGAGTATATTCACTATAACCCCGTTAAGGCAGGCTTGTGCGAGTATCCAGAGGATTATAGATATTCAAGCGCAAGGTTTTATTTGAAGAATGAGAAAGATTGGGATTTTTTAGTTCACCATGAGGAATAGTTATGATAGCTTGTTGGTGAAGAACACCAACAAGGGCACCGGGCGCACAAGCGCGTAAATAATTTAAAGTTTGATCACATGCAGACGCAAAATAATTTAAATGTATCCAACATGTTAAAGAAAACTGATTCATCTCTAATTCGAATATTGATCATAGCGATCGCATTACTTGCCGGTGGATGCAAAACATCCGTAACTGGTCAGACGAAAGATGACTTCAAACAAATTTTTGATGGTAAAACATTGAAAAGCTGGGAGGGAGATTTAAATTACTGGAGAGTTGAGAATGGCAGCATAGTAGGGGAGATCACTGCTGACAAATTGTTGAAAAGCAACACATTTATTATTTGGCACGGGGGAGAAACTAAAGATTTTGAATTAAAGCTGGAGTATAAAATGTCCATCGATGGAAATAGTGGTATCAACTATCGCAGCGAACAGATTACAGATGTGCCGTTTGCATTGAAAGGTTACCAGGCTGATATTGATGGAAGGAATCGTTACACAGGCCAGAACTATGAAGAGCGTGGAAGAACAACGCTGGCTTATCGCGGGCAAAAGACCACGATCAATGGAACGGAAGATCCAAATGCGGCAGTGAAGGATAATGTCAAGAACAATGCCTGGACAAAAGTGGATATCACAAAATCTTGGAATAAGGATTCCTTACAAACTTTTATCAAAGGCACAGATTGGAATGAAGTCCATTTGATTGTGAAGGGAAACCGGCTTCAGCATTTTGTCAATGGTGTTTTAATGAGCGATGTAACGGATGATGACAAAGTAAACCGAAAAATGAAAGGCTTGCTTGGCGTGCAAGTGCATGTTGGGCCGCCTATGAAAGTGGAGTACAGAAATATACGGTTAAAAGAACTTTAGAGATTTATGATTTTAGAATTATGATTTTTGAAGAGTGTTCTCATAGTTACGTATCTGATGTTACACAAAACCAACAATTTTACGTCATTGCGAGTGCCAGCGCTGGTAGAGGGAGGGACGAAGCAATCCCCAAATTCGGAGATTGCTTCGCCCTACCACACAAATCCCCGCAGGTGCTCGCAATGACGTAAAATCTAAAATCGTAAATAGAACTATGCTTCGGAATTGGAAAGGCAAAATATCTAATCACAATCAATTAGGTGGCATCGAAACTTCCGTCATTGACAATGGTGCAGGTCGCGGAGCTCGCATAGCATGGATCAACACCGGAGCGGGTTTGCGTTATAAAGTAGTTCTGGATCGCGCAATGGATATTGCTGATGCCTTTTACAATCAGCATAGTCTTACCTGGCTTAGTCATGCAGGCATCACAACGCCACAACCATTGTCACATCACGGGATGGATTGGCTCAGAACATTTGGTGGAGGTTTGCTTACAACCTGTGGCCTATCTCATGTGGGTGGAGCGGAGACAGATTCTTATGGTGAGCGTGGTATTCATGGGCTTATCAGCAACGCTCCTGTAGAGATTGAATCCATTATACAACCAGATCCATTATCAGGTAGAATGGAAATGAGTATAACAGGAATCATGAAAGAGACTAAGATATTCGGCCCCAGCCTTGAGCTTAGACGAACCATATCCGCTACACTTGGACAACCTGTTATCCGTATTCATGATGAAGTAGTGAACCGTGCTAATACACCAGCGCCTCACATGATTCTTTATCATTTTAACTTCGGTTGGCCATTGGTTGACGAAGGAACTGATATCCTTTGGCAGGGAGCATGGCAATCCATGGAAGGTGACAAAGCTGATAAGATATTCAGAGAAGGAAATAACTTTCGGAAATGCCCTGCACCATTAGCGAATCATAGTGGCACTGGTGAAGCAGTTGTTGCTATTGATGCTACTCCCGATCATTCAGGCAAGTGTACATGCGGATTATATAATGAAAAACTTGGACTAGCAATAGCCATGCGTTTCCAAAAGAAGCAATTGCCGTGGTTAACAAACTGGCAGCATTGGGGGAAAGATGAATACGTGACAGGTCTTGAACCGGGAACCAATCCACCAATCGGGCAAGCTAAGGCCCGCAATGAAAATCAACTCATACTCCTGGCACCAGGCGAAAGCCGGA
>JAYVBN010000259.1:0-13642 GCA_043750455.1 Bacteroidia bacterium
GTTGCCTTTTCACTGCTGATAGAGTTTTTCAACATACGTGTCCGGAAAAAACGAAATAAAAAAGGTAAAGTAGTGAAATTAAATAAGTCGTTTACCGAAGAACAATTCGATGAGGTTGTAAACGAAGATCTGAAATAACACTCTCACACTCTACACATCCCAATTAATTCATCAAATGGAAGACAGCTTACGTTATCCGATTGGCAAATTTTTACCAAAAGACGAATACACTAAAAACGAAATTGATCTATTCGTTAGCCGGATAGAATCACTTCCGGCAAAGCTTGAAAAAGAAGTTAGCACTTTAACTCCATCTCAACTTGATACTCCCTATAGGGACGGGGGCTGGACGGTTCGGCAAGTGATACATCACATGGCCGATAGCCACATGAATGCGTATATCCGTTTTAAGTGGACCTTGACGGAAGAGACACCTATGATCAAAGCCTATAATGAAAAAATATGGGCAGAGACACCAGAAACGAAAGGGGATCCGAACTTATCCATTGCACTTTTGACGTCATTGCATGCAAAATGGATCGTTTTGTTAAGAGGGCTTACTGCGTCTGATCTGAAAAAAGAATTCATCCATCCGGAAACAAAAAAACATATCCGTCTTGAAAATCTTATGGGTCTTTATGCCTGGCATGGCGAACATCATCTGGCGCACATTAGCTCGCTAAAAGCAAAGAAGGGATGGTAAACCTTAGAAAAAAAATTCCATCTTAACGCATTTCTTGCCTTAACTTTGAACCCTGAATTTAGGATCAAATTAATGTACTCACGTCCTGCCCTCCTCTTCAATCCGCATCTTGAAACGATATATCCTGCCCTTCTTAGAAAAGTAAATTTAAGGCCGTATGATCGGGAACGAATTATAACACCCGACAACGACTTTCTTGATCTCGATTGGTTAAGGCAAGGATCAAGTCGTTTGATTATTATCTCTCATGGCCTGGAAGGAAATACATCCCGAGCCTATATCCGTGGAATGGCAAAAGCATTTTTTCAATCAGGATATGATGTACTCACCTGGAACTACCGAGGCTGCAGCAATGAAGTAAACCGGAATCTGCGATTTTATCACAGTGGTGCAACGGATGATCTTGATGTGGTTATCCAGCATGCAAACAAGATCAATACTTACACAGAAATATCATTGATTGGTTTTAGTCTCGGTGGAAATCTTACTCTAAAATATCTTGGCGAAAAAGGAAAACAGCTTCCAGTGGGTCTAAAAAAAGCTGTCACCTTCTCAGTGCCGATGGATTTACATTCGAGTTGTATAAAGATATCTTCGCCAACCAATTGGATTTATTCAAAAAGATTTTTACGTAGTCTAAAGAATAAGATAATTCAAAAATCAAAGGTGCTTTCTGAATTGGACTCAAAAGGAATAGAATCTATTACTTCTCTGCTGGAATTTGACGACAAATTCACTGCTCCTATTCATGGATTTAAAAATGCAATAGACTATTACACTCGTAACAGTTCTATCGACTTCATAAAAAAAATCGAAATACCCACTCTTATTATCAGTGCTAAAAATGATCCTTTCCTGAGTAAGGAATGCTTTCCTGATAACGATGCTATCGGGAACGCAAACTTAAAAATAGAATACCCTAACTTTGGCGGTCATGTTGGGTTCGCGCTTTTCAATCAAAATGGGCTATATTGGTCTGAACTCAAAGCGTTGGATTTCATTGAATCGAAAATATAATGCTTGATCGGTATTCCATAACAGCCACTTCAGAAAAACTGGCTGAACGTTTTTCCGTAGATGTACCGCATGGGTATGCCCCGCGATACAATGCCGTGCCATCACAACTCTTGCCAATTATAACAAGTGACAGCCCTCAGGGAATTTCATTTTTCTATTGGGGTATTGCACCCGCCTGGGCCAAAAATAAATCAATCAGCGAACGGATTATTAACCTTAAGGCTGATCAGATTTCTGAAAGACCCATCGCCTTAAAAAATCTTAGAAAGAGAAGGTGTATAATTCCTGCTGATGGGTTTTATGGTTTCAAAAAAGTTGGGAAGAAAACAACTATTCCTTACCGGTTTATTTTAAGATCAAAGAAACTTTTTTCATTTGCCGGCATTTGGGAGGAATACGATGACAATGAAGGTAACTTTTTTCATACCTTCTCGATTATCACCTTGCCAGCGAATGAAATGGTGAAAGCTACTTCAGATACAATGCCTGTTATCTTTGAAGCCGCTTCAGAAAAAATATGGTTAGATAAAAATAGTACCGAAGCTGATCTTCTTAAATTGTTAGCCCCAATTGCAAATGAAGCAATGGATAGCTACACTATTTCCTCCAGTATTTTTTTGTCAGCAAATGATGGTCCATCACTTATCTTGCCAACACCACCTTCAGATCAGTTTGGGAACCTTACGCTATTCGATTAGAATTTAAATTATCAAAAATCAGAACCCATCATCTTCATCTTTCTTTGCCGGATCATTTTTTTTCTCTTCCTCCTTCTTCTCTTTTTTAGATTTCTTCTTTTTTGACTCGCTCTTCTGAGGACTCACAGCAGTTGAATCAGAACCTGTAACAGAAGGAGCGAGCATAGCAGTTGAATCTTTTTCCTTTTTCTTGAACAGGTTTTTTAAAAATCCAATTGGACCTTTCTTCTCATTTTGTACTGCAGTGGGGTCAGCACTTCCTTCCTTTTTAGCCTTGGTCTCCATGGCAGCACGCACATCAGGCAGCACAAGCACATTACGGAAGTACCACATGTAGTTATCTTGTTCAACATTAAATTTCTCTTTTGCTTTGGTGATTGCGTAAGCCGAATCCTCAGGATCTAATCCGCTTGAAGGTTGTCCTGCAACACTGTCGGGTACATCCCTTTCAGCCAAAAGTAAATCTCCTTCTGATTCAATCTTTAATGAGTCAGGAATTTCCGGATAGATGGGTTTCATCTCAACAGTTTGAAGCGCACGAAGTTTTTTCCGATACGACTCTGGTACCGCCACCAGGTACTTATTCTTGCTGCTACTCGCTGTAAAAATCTTTGGGGTTGAATCCTCCTTTAAGTAACTAAACTTCTTTTTCATCGCTTCCTTATCATAGATAAAGGCACTCTGATAAGCAGGGCATATCAGCCGTTGGGTACAAGAACCCAACATCAGAGTAAAGCCAATAAAAACTATTAGTATCCTATTCATGCGTTATTCGCACAACTAGCAAAAATAAGCAAATAAGCGCACGTAATACAAGGGGGATAAGAATTGTATTTAATTGATAAAACCCTGAAAATCAGTCTATAAGCTACCCATGGCTGATTTTTCACTTCTACTAAGGGACAGGCTACTAAATTGTATGATTTGTCAATCCAGGACAACAGTACCTTGTCGGGTATGGAACCATCTATTAATACTGTGTTCCAGTGCTTTTTGTTCACCTGCCTGCCGGTAGGTATGATACCCTGGCTGTACAGCTTCATTGGTCTCGCGCAACTCAATAGCTTCCTCTGGATCACACTTTAAATTGATACTGGAGAAGGTTGTTACGTCTGTTAGGGCAAACATTTTACCCATGACTTTAAAAACAAGAGTGTTATTATCGAACGGAAATTCTTCTGTTACACCTTTCTTCTCAAGGCAATAGCTTCGGTATTTTTCTATGTTCACTAAATAAAGCGTTTTACGATCAGGTAGATAACCGCAATCAAAAAAATAGCAATCGATAATTTATTTACACCGTGCATCATCCTGATATTGATATTGTTTGGACGTGAAGCATCCTTTTTACGAAAGAAGTACTCACCCACCTCTCCCATTTTAAAAAACTCTTTGAAGCTGTTCCTTTCACTTTGATTCTTTACACCCATAATTTTCAAAAGTTTTAATTAAAAACATAAACTTCTGCTGCTGTTGTTTGTTTAGGAATTTTCAGACCGTCTTCCTTCATTCCTTCTAAATGAAACTGAATTGCTTCATACATACTTCTCTCAACTTCAAGCTTTGTCCTGCCAGTGGAAATACATCCTGGTATGTCTGGCGAATAGGCACTAAAGCCTGTTTTTGTTTTTTCAAACACGACTAGATATTTTTTCATGATTTCGAGATTTCTGCTTGCTTTAAAATACTATTTAAAGTTCCCATTTTAACTTCATCTGACAACTTATGGCCTGAGATAGTAACCAGACCTTTCTTAAACCTATGTTTATACTGCTTATGACTGCCTTTCTGCCTTGCAAGGTACCATCCATCAGCTTCAATAAGTCTAATGATTTCCCTAACCTTCATGAATTAACTTTTCGGGTTCAATCCAATCCCCACCCTCCTGAATTAATGCAATTAATTCATCAACAGCTTGTGCGGTAGGTATATTTCTTCTCACCACCTCTTTACCTTTATACAATGTAATTCTTCCTGGCCCCGAACCCACATAACCGTAATCCGCATCGGCCATCTCGCCAGGTCCATTTACAATGCAACCCATAATTCCAATCTTCATTCCCTTTAAGTGACTTGTGCGAGCCCGAATCTTTGCGGTGGTCTCCTGTAAGTCAAATAAAGTTCTTCCGCATGAAGGACACGAAATATATTCTGTCTTGGAAATGCGCGTGCGAGTAGCCTGAAGAATATTGAAAGCGGTCTCATTCACCATCTTGTCTGATCCGCAATTCTCGGCTGTAATAAATATTCCATCGCCAAGCCCATCTATTAACAAACCTCCCAAATCTGTAGCGGCATATAATTGCAATTGCTCAGGCGTAAGGTTTCCATAGGCCCGGCCAATGATAACCGGAACATCACAATTTTTATTTATTAATTCAACAAACAATCTCCTTTGCTCTGCCAATCCATGGTTGTTGTATGTGTCTATTATCAATACGGCTGTTGGGTCAGAATTCAGTTTGTTAATCAACAGATCTGTTATGTCTTTTAAAAGAGCATAGATGAAATTGATAGATGGCGACAATTCTACACCTTCAAGATATTTTTCAGTTTTAAGAAATGGATATACTCTATCCTTGTGCTTTAGCTTAAGCCACGTTCCATAATTATAGATAAGACCCAGCGTTCCCGGAATTTCAAAATCAGCAGCCTGGTCACCCAAAAAGATATAATCGCAGGCCATATCAGAAATATTCCATTTGTCAAGAGGAACAGAATAATGGTATCCCAACGAAAAAAAAGATGCTGGTGTAATTTTATCACGCCTAGATAAATCAGCTATTACCCGCGGCACATGATGACTTCCTCCGATGTTACTTACCGTGCGAGTGTTGCGTCTGTTATACTCAAAAGGTGTGATGGGATACTGATTAATCTGTGGAATGCTCTCATGCGCTGATCGATTGTCATATCGCCTCGCTAGTGTATAGGCCACAGGAACTTCTGCCTCTGGCTCCTCCGTAAGAGAAACACGAATAGTATCTCCTAGTCCATCTTCCAACAGTGTGCCGATACCCACAGAAGATTTAATTCGCCCATCTTCACTATCACCTGCTTCTGTTACACCAAGGTGCAATGGATATGGTTTAAATCCTTCCTCATCAATTTTTTGCACCAGCAAGCGATACGCCTGCACCATTACTTGCGGATTGCTTGACTTCATCGAAAGCACAATATTGAAGTAATTCTCGCCTTCACAAATGCGCAAAAATTCCAATGCAGATTCCACCATACCAAGTGGTGTATCACCATAGCGACTCAAAATCCGATCCGATAAGGAACCATGATTGGTTCCAATCCGCATAGCCGTTCCATACTCCTTGCAAATCTTAACAAGGGGTGTGAACTTTTTGCGTATCCGCTCCAGCTCAGCCTGGTAAGAACCTTCTGTGTAGTCAATTGTTTCAAAGCGCTTCTTGTCGGCATAGTTGCCAGGGTTAACCCTAACTTTCTCTACTATTCGCGCAGCTAATTCTGCAGCATTCGGAGTAAAATGAATGTCTGCTATTAATGGAACATTGTAGCCGCGTTTGCGAAGTTCTTTTTTTATCTCCTCAAGGTTTTGTGCTTCCTTAATACTAGGTGCCGTGATACGCACATACTCACAACCAGCTTCCACCATTCGAATGGTTTGTTCGACCGAGCCAAGAGTATCCATCGTGTCAATGGTGGTCATCGATTGTATCCTGATAGGATGATGAGCCCCCATTGGCAAATCTCCTATTTTGACTTCTATAGTCTGCCTGCGACTGTACTCGACAAGGCTATTACAATATTGTTTTAAGAATGCAACGGAACTGTTCACGGTGGTAGTTTAATACAAAAATAACCCTAATTCGACTGATTTTGTTTAACCCCTTTTGGAATAATAAATTCAAAATTGGCAACAGAAATTTTGAACTACCTGCGAACAATTGGTTATATATCGCCCAATTGAGGTCGAATCACAATCTCTTCCACTACGCTCCTTCCCGACAAGGCATAGGCTGCATAAACCGTATCTGCAACATCTTCCGCTTTCATGAATCTATCTTCTGGTAAGTCAACTCCATCCCAACTGGAAGTCTGTGTGGCGCCAGGCAAAATGGCTGTTACCCGAATACCGTGGCCCTTCAATTCCTCACGCAAAACTTTGGAAAATCCGAGCAACGCGAATTTAGATATAGCATATGAGCCACCATTTGGATATGCTTTTATGCTGGCGATGGAACAAATAGTAAAGATATGTCCAGCCCTATTTGCCTTCATTTGCCCGACAAGTCCCCGGGTTGTATAATAGGCACTATAAACATTACTACTAATCATTTTTTCAAGTGTGCCATCAGGCTCTTCAGTTACCAACCCAGGAACGTAATACCCAGCGTTGTTTACCAATACATCCAGCGGGCGATTTAAGGAATTCACAAAGTCATTAAATGTACTTATCTGCGCCTTCTCTGCCATGTCAGCAACTACCACATATGCTTTAACGCCCAATTTTTCAAAGTAGGTTTGTAACTTATCAAGTTCGCTCCTATTTCGGGAACAGGTGACTATATCAAAACTGTGAGAAGCAAATTTCTCAAGGATAGCTCTGCCAATACCCTTCGTTCCTCCAGTTACAGCAATTAATTTATTCATGATAGATTTTTTTATCTTTGAGCAATATAATAAAAGGGTGCTAGGACTCAGGTATCAAGCCTTGGATATTAAGCATCGGAATTTTGTCGTATGAAAGAATTTGGACGCTACGTCATGTTTATTGGTTCGCTGTTTGTGCGCAGGGAATCTTTTAGAACATACTATAAATTGGTTTTGGAAGAGAGTGTTCAAATTGGGGTTAAATCAATTTTATTGATAGCATTGGTTTCCGCATTTATGGGTGCGGTAACGACAGTGCAAACAGCATTTAACTTAGTCAGCCCATTTGTGCCAAAGTTTGTTATTTCACAGGTAGTTCGCGAAATGATCATACTTGAATTAGCGCCTACCATTATGGCCATTATTTACGCTGGCAAAGTTGGGTCAAGCATGGCAGGTGGCCTGGGCACAATGCGTATCACCGAACAAATTGATGCGCTTGAAGTCATGGGAATAAATTCCGCCTCCTATCTGGTACTGCCAAAAGTCATTGCTTCCATTCTCATGTACCCCCTACTGGTAATTGTGGCCGGATTTTGCGGCTTACTTGGTGGATACTTAGTAGGATCTATAGGCAACATCATTACACCATACGATTACGTTTATGGAATCCGATCTTCCTTTAATGAATTCACCATCACATTTGCGCTCATTAAATCAGTTGTCTTTGCTTTTATGATTTCGTCTATATCTTCTTTCAAAGGATACTATACACAAGGCGGAGCTTTGGAAGTGGGCATTGCCAGCACTGCCGCAGTAACCAGCAGCGTAATAGCTGTATTGATTGGTGACTATCTACTAGCCGAATTACTTCTCAAATAATGATTGAAATACAGAATATCTCAAAATCATTCGCTGACAAAGCCGTCATCACTAACATAAACGGTGTCTTTGAAAAAGGAAAAACAAATTTGATAATAGGTGCCAGCGGAACAGGCAAAAGTGTTTTATTAAAATGTATTGTGGGTCTTATACATCCGGATACCGGTTCTGTCTTATATGATGGTCGCGATTTCACGGAGGCAGACAAAGAGATTAAAACAGAGATCAGAAGGGAAATTGGAATGCTCTTCCAAGGCGGTGCATTATTTGATTCTAAAAATGTGGAGCAAAATGTAATGTTCCCATTGGACATATTAACAAAAATGCATCCTGGAGAAAAGCTCGACCGTGTTAACTTCTGCTTGAAGCGTGTGGGACTTGACAATGTAAATAAAAAGATGCCATCAGAAATTTCAGGGGGCATGAAAAAACGTGTGGGCATTGCGCGTGCAATAGTAAACAACCCCAACTATCTCTTCTGCGATGAACCCAACTCTGGCCTTGATCCACAGACATCGATTCTAATTGATGAGCTGATCCAGGAAATTACTCTGGAGTTTGACATCACAACGATTGTGGTTACACATGACATGAATTCTGTGATGGGCATTGGAGAAAAAATAATGTTCCTCTACAAAGGAAGTAAACTATGGGAAGGCAGCAAAGATGACCTCACTCATTCAGGTGTAAAAGAATTTGACGATTTTGTGTTTGCTAACAAAGTCATGAGCTCACTGAGAGGGAAATAGAAGTTGAAAGGAAATAGAAGTTGACAATAAGCAAATAGCAATTGACAAAGAGAGTCGAAATAATTTCTAGCGGCATCTAATTTTCAACTGTCAACCAGATCAGAATACAATGGGAGCTTGATGTGAAAAGTGGTACCAACACCTATTTTTGATTCAAACCAAATTTCTCCTCCGCTACGTTCAATTCCTTGCTTGGCGATAGCCAGACCAATACCAGAACCAGATTTCTTTGTGCTGAAATGTGGCAAGAAAACCCTTTCGATTAGTTCCTCCTCGATTCCACTTCCATTGTCCGCAATTGATATCACACAAAAGCTATTATCAATTCTAGTAATCATATTGATTTTCATGCTTCTTCCTTCGCCAGCAGATTGTTGAGCGTTCAACGTTATGTTTGAAAATACCCGGGTAAGCAACTGCTCATCACCAAGAATGTAAATATTCTCCGAAGAATGAAGGTAAATAGCACCGGAAGAATCAGCCGAATGAAGATCAGCTACTCTCTTTAATACCTTATAAAGATCCATCTTTTGTAAAACAGGAGCCGGCATTCTCGCAAATGTGCTGAAGGAAGAGGCTATTTGATTAAGTATATCTACCTGGGCCAACAAGGTTTTAAGAGATTTCTCAGTGTCCTCCTTACTAAGATTGCCATTTAGCTGGGCGAGTTCCATACGCTGCAGTGTGAGCTTCATTGGAGTAAGCGGATTATTAATCTCATGAGCGATCTGTTTGGCAATTTCGCGCCATGCACTTTCCTTTTCAATTCGCGACAATTCAATTTTACTTAATGCCAGATTCTCAATCATACGATTATATTCGCTCACCATTAATCCAATCTCATCATTCGATTTCCACGCAAGCGGTTTATTCTCCCCCGAAAAAGTTGTTTTGCCAAGGGTTCGCGTTATAAACCGCAAAGGGAATGTCAGCCAATTAACAATAAAAAACGAAACCAATGAAAAAAGCAGAAAGACAATAACAAAAACTACAAGAATGTTTACCCACACACTTATTTGTGTTTTCTCTAAGGAATGAGCGGAATCAAAGAATGGTATGCTAAGAATACCTATTAACTCTCCAGACTCCGGGGATTTCAATGAAGAATACGAGGTCTTAAAAGTTAATTTTCCAATAGCATCATTCTCTACGAATGATGTTTCTTTATCTACCACAATTCTCATCCACGCCTCCCTGTCTATCAGACCTGCTACTAATTGGTTTTGATAAATAAGTGGCTGACTTGAAGCAATCAACTTACCCTCTTTAGAAAAAACAGAGGCATCAAGATTTGCAAGCTTAGTCAGGTTAAGCAGTTGGCTATCAAAATCTGATTTAAATTCCTCTTCATTCTTACTATAAGAATCTAACACAATGCTCAACCTATCTCCAATGATTTTAGATTTATTCAGAAATTCATTTTTGAGTTCAGATTCTTCGGACTTGCTAATCAAACTTAGCGTGGTGATACTCACTGCAATTAAAGGAAGCAGAAATGCGAGATAAACATACACTTGAATACGAGCCGCATAATTAAGGCGCTCCCCTTTCACCCACAACATAACTACAAAGAAGATCAACAGGAATAAAACAAAGCATAGCCCGAGCACAAACAAAAACGAGAAATTGGCCATTACACTAAACCATTGGTAGTTGACTGCTGAAACAACTGCAACCCTGCCCAAATCATCCTCCATACCAATATGTGTGAACCCACTTTCCTGGATGCTTGTTTTGTACAAGCTGATATTTTCCAATAATTCAGGATTAAAATCTCTTTCATAGTTATAGGCCCCCGAATTACTAATCAATTTTCCATTCAAGAAAAACGCGTAACTAAAATCTGCATTTCTAAAATAATTGATGAATTGGTTGTCCACCAGCAATTCTGGAAACACATTCTGCGGAATCAATTTCTTCAACGAAAGATCGAGCACTACAAAGCCAGCCTGCCCTCCATATCCAGACTTTGCCGGTATGATGTGAGTTACACCATGTTGATCAATCGGGATGATAGCCAGATATCGTTTTGCGGATTCCTGATTTGCACTCTCAATAAAATAAACTCCTTCATAGCTTGTTTTATTTGCGTCTTTTTGAAATTCATTTATCAACGTTGCAAAATTCACCTTTGCAAGGTTATCGTGAGATTCTCCACTGGCATTATATAAATAGACGTGCACATCATACCGATCAAAGTAAGCATTTAAGTAAACCTGATTTACTTTCTGCCTTACACCAGATTTGGTCAGGAAAGGTGTTGTCATCCGCGACTGAATAAAGGGGTCGGTTGAAATGCGCTTCACAGCTTCGTTAAGCAAATACTCTCCCAGAATATCACGGTCTACAAGAAAATTGCTACCGTACCTAAACTGATCGTCCTTTGTTCTCTCTTCTGCAAATCGTTTTACACTAAGCGAGCCTTGTACGGACAGCACAACAATAGCCAGAAAGAAGTAAAGAAAGGTAGCGTAGGAAAAGCGTTTTAAAGCAGAGCTAAGGCTAACCAGATACAGAACCGAAAAATAAACAAGGCCTGAAAGCAGAGTGATCAAATAATCTTTTTCTGAAATTTTGGAAGCAATCAGGAAAATAATCGAAGCTACCAGCAAAGCTAAATAAAACTGTAACCTTGAATGCCTGATGGATAGAAGTGAAATATTAAAAGACGCATGACAAAATAGAAAGGCGCAAACACTTCCAAAGATAATAGATAGAAAAGCCAAAACCCTGGTCAAATCAAAATTGATTGTCTGTGAAATATCAAGTGAGATACTGGAATTGTGTGAGATGGTTTCAAAAAACAAAAAAGGAAAGAGAATGGAGTAAAAACAAATAAGTAATAAGAGTACAGTTAATAAAAACCTTAATGCACTCTTTAACTGATCAATCTTTCTGATCAGGGGCCATTGGTAATACGTGTAGAAAAAATATACTCCGACAAAAAGAACGACAAGTGTATTGAAGAAAAGATCAGCAATGGAAGGATTTAAAGAAGAGGAGGCGAACTGTAAAGGATCAAAAATAAAGAGCGTACTGTAGTCGCGGGGAAAATTAAAGCTGATCATAACTACCCTGATCATCGTCAATCCCATTAACAATGTAAAAAAAGCCAAACCAAAGTTTCTTCCTTGATGAAATTCAATGACAAGGAAGTAAAGTCCAATAACAAATGTTAGTAGTGCTATCCATCCTGATAGCAAAGTAATTAAATCACTTGTTGAATATTGATCAAGAGCAGACGAGGAGAATTGAACCCTGAACAGAATGCTTCCCTCAAAACTTATAGGGTAATTTTCTGAGGAAAGTGGATCAGAAATTTCTGCCTCCATACCCTCAAAAATCTGAGGGTTCCAGGTGGGAACGAGATAGCGGTTGGATATGCTATACTTCTCAAATAGAGGAACAACTGATAAAAGAGTTACCCCGTTACTATGAATCCACTTCTTTATAAGAAAACTTCCCCGTGAGGACTGCAAAAATTTGACTTTAAAATCCTCCTGCATCAATCGAAAATCAGGTAGAAATTCATTTCTGTTCCATCTTAAAACAGTAGCACTATCCATCAGGAAAAAAGAATGAGATACAGTTCTCCATACCGATTCATCCTTTGAAGAAAGGAGTTGACTAGCTTCTGAATCAATTATTCTTATTTCTGCAGCGAGATTCTTCGAGATACGAGCGTTTATTTCATCTGGTGAATCCAATTTTACGAAAAGAAGATTGGCAACTACCCCAACTACTAATGAGGCACCCGATAAGAGAAAAAAAATAATTGCCTTCCTATTGAACATTTACCTGGAATTCAATTACTAAAAATACTAAATCAAACCTTGCTATTTGGGTGAGCTGTAAGAAAGGCCACCAAACCAATAGAGAAACAATACACGCGAAACGCGGAAGGAAATAGGTGTAAACAAAATAGCCCCTAAACCAATAATGATCACATACACAACATCGGAGGGATTCCAAAAAATGTAAAGCGTTAGCCATATCGAAATGAATAATATCACACTTAATGCATAGCTCACAAACATAGCACCAAAGTAGAATCCTGGCTCTGGCTCAAAGGTTGAGGAGCAGTGTGGACAGTTCCGATGCATCTCCGCAAAATGGGTAATCTTCTTCAAGGGATACTTAAAAATATCACCTTCCCTGCAAGCAGGACATTTACCGGAGAGCAGTGCGTTTCCCCAACTCTTTTCTGGCATTTGATTTACTGGTTCGGTACCAAAGATAGGCAATCACACCAACAGCAAGGTACGGGGCAAAGAAGAGATACATGATTCCAAAGTTAATTCCAAGCGCGATTCCCGGGTTTCCATTACTTACATTATTCTCCAACGTAGCCCTACACATGGCACACTGTGCCGAAACTTCCGTTAAAGAAGTAAGGAAAAGAACCAACGAAGTGACAACAACCTTCATAGAACTATTTATTTGTAATACGGGCTAATCATCAGATAAACAATCACTCCCGTAACGGAAACATATAACCACACCGGAAATGTAAATCTAGCCAAAGCCTTGTGCCTTTCAAAATTACCAGAAAGTGCTCGGGAAAAAGTGAATAGAACTAACGGAATAACAACAATTGAAAGTAAAATATGGCTTATCAAAATGCCAAAATAAACATAACGAATAGCACCGCTTCCCCCAAAAGAGGTGGATTCGGTTGTCATGTGATAGAGCACGTACATTACCAAAAAGGAAGCTGAGAGACCAATACAGAGTTTCATGATCCGCTCGTGCAACATGCGCTTTCTATTTTTTATGGCTACTAATGCCACCAGTAAAAGCACTGCCGTGATTCCATTAATGGTGGCATAAATGGGTGGTAGAAAAGTAAAGTCGTATCCTTTTATCTGAACTTTAAATAAAATAGCAACCACTATCGGAATTACAATTGACAAGGCAATAATAAGTTTGCGGTAGGGTTCCTTACTTTCCATTCAATATCGCTTTAAAATAATATCAAGTTCAGTCATCAATCGATCCACTTCATCCCTATCATTCGAATTATACTGACC
>JAYVBN010000260.1:0-2925 GCA_043750455.1 Bacteroidia bacterium
TTTTATTTTCAAAGTATTGAATCTTGCCATTATAATGTATTGTTACTTTCGCACCAATACCATCAGCATTACCGGCCGGCCCCACTAGCTTAATTTTTAAGTAGTTATTTCGCTCGGCAGAAGTATTCTTATAAATAAATGCTTCCTGATCAAGATTGTTAATCACCATATCCAGGTCACCATCATTATCTAGGTCACCAATTGCCGCCCCATTTGAAAAACTAGTCTCATTGAATCCCCACGTATCCCCAATATTCTCAAATTGTAAATCACCTTTATTCTTGAATAAGTAATTTTTAACCTTAATGGTATCGTAATTATTAATAAATCCTTTAAAATCCTTTTCTAGCATTTCCTGAGGTGACTGGTATTTCCCCCGGTTATTCTCGACAAAGGCAGCAAGTTTTTGTTGAACATCGCCATCAAAGACATCACGCTTATAACCATTCGCCACGAAAATGTCCCGATTACCATCATTGTCAAAATCCGCCAACAGGCAAGACCAACTCCATTCTGTTTTAGCTACACCAGCTAACTGAGAAATATCGCTAAAGAAAAGATTCCCTTGATTCAAATGAAGTGCATTGTGCATGTATTGCTTGTGCATCCCCGCATTGACAATGGCATTAAATCCTTCCACATCCATGGAGGGCATGGAAACTTTTGATCGCTTGTAATCTTCTGGTAGCATTTCACTAACGAAAATATCTTCCAGTCCATCATTGTTAATATCAGCTACATCCGTACCCATCGAATACATGGAGATATGATTAGTTGCATTCTTGATCTGCTCCTTGAAGGTGCCATCTTTTTGATTGATGTACATATAATCACCTTCTGCAAAATCATTCGCCACAAAAATATCGGTATAACCATCGTTGTTAAGGTCAGAAGTGACAACACTTAAAGCGTAACCAAAATTATTGACTATGCCTGCTTTTAAACCGATCTCTCTGAACTTCCCGTTCTCATTGATATATAATTTATCGCGGCTACTTGCTGGGGATAGTTTCTTTTGATTTACCATTTCAGTAAGTGGAAGGTCAAATGAATCAGGGCGGTTGGTGACATACGCATCCAGATCATTGTCATTATCCATATCAAAGAAAGAAGCATGAATGGAATATCCTGATTCGTCCAATCCAAATTCCTTTGCTTCCTCTTTAAAGGTGAGGTCGCCTTGATTAACATACAAAAGGTTTCTTCTTTCTGCTTCCGTATCATGATATCCACCTTTGCAAACGTAGATGTCCAAGAGTCCATCTTTATTAATATCAACCATCGTGACTCCGTTA
The DNA here is from genome assembly GCA_043750455.1 of Bacteroidia bacterium. Lineage (GTDB taxonomy): Bacteria > Bacteroidota > Bacteroidia > Cytophagales > Cyclobacteriaceae > ELB16-189. The sequence goes on from JAYVBN010000260.1 coordinate 1,296, forward strand.
TTCCATTTTCCATTTCCAGCCACTCCTGCTGATTCAGTGATATCCTTAAACTTCAGGTTTCCTTCGTTAAGGTATAATTTGTTAGGTACTTCATTACCTGTAAAATAAATATCAGAAAGACCATCATTATTAATATCACCTATCGCTACTCCTCCTCCATTATATACATAGGCAAAGAAATCGAAGTAGTTATCAATATTTTCATCTACGATATTTTTGAAAGTTACACCGCTCTCTGAAGACAATACCCTTTTGAAAACTGGTGGCTCGGTAGTAACTGAATTATCTTTTACCGTTTCTTTTTGACCACATCCATTTAGGGTTATAGTAATCACTACTATTTTGAAAAGAATCGATGTGTTACGTAATAGCAATGTCCTATTCATTTCTTCATTTCTATGTTTAGCGACTTTGTACAGGAAGTAACAAACTCATTTTGTTACCGCTTCTCCTGAATGTTCTTGATATTTTTTCCACGCTTCACCAGCCACCCTCCTCCCTAAGCGTAATCCCTCCACATTATCGGCTTGTATGTGATAGCCGCCAAGGACGCGAGACCAGCCAGCCATGTCTGCCGCTTGGGTAAATGTTGGAAATTTTAATGTTACTGTATCTCCCACATGATCAGGTTCGGTAAGTGCGCCAGGTACAAGTTTCACCTCTAAAGCAAAGCTATCACTTCCAGTGAAGAATTTAAGTACTTCGGCACACGCACCACTGACGCAACTATGTCCCGAAACATAACTAGGAAATGGAGGACATAAAAATGTTTCAGGTGAATAGGGTCTCCATTCTTTCCCATTCAGTTGAACCATTCCCTTATCCGGGCCACCCCATGCTTTAATCATTTGACCTTGATAATAGTTATGAACAAGTGCATATGGCCGGGCAAAGTCATAATACATTTTCGTATCCCAAGCGGCAATGAATGCGTCCATAGCAGCAAGTTCAACCAAAGCGTACATCTTCACATCCTCATCGAGGGAGTGCTTATCCCGTACGGAAACATTTTGTGCAAAAATCAGCCAGTGCCCGGCCTGCTGCACAGATCTAGGGCCATCACGCATGAATTCTACAAGCGCTTTTTGCTCATCTGTAAGATTAGATTGCAGATCAATAACCTCTTTTACTTCTGTTTTTAACTGTTCTGATCCTACCATCGGTGGTGGCCCTGGCCTAAATTGAGACGCTGAGTCAAGAGCAATTGGTTCAACTTTAGACCAATGAGGAGTAAGGCATGACGGGACAAACTTCCCGCCTTTACCATCGGAAAAATATTTGGGTTGCCAGCGGTTAATATCATTTAGTTTATCCTCACTGTTTATTGGTCTATATCCGGTATAATCAGAATATCGATCTCCACTAGAATTGGCGATCGTTCCCAGTTGATTGGACCCATCATTACGCCTGGCTTCGATAACAGCTTTTGCTGCAAGATTGCCAATACCAATAGCTGTTGTTGGATCCAATGAATCGTCATCCGGGTCTAAACCAAACTCCATCATCTTCTTTTTTAAAAAGATGGAGTCTGAAAAATAATATTCACGCATAGCTCTATAAGCAGCATAACTGATTGCTATCTCTTTATTATTCAGTGTGTACTCCGAAGAAGGTCGCCTTTCGCCTGCCG
>JAYVBN010000261.1:0-4202 GCA_043750455.1 Bacteroidia bacterium
TGCACAAATGTTTCATTGAGCATATCGGTTACTGTTTCTATGTCCTTATCCCAGTTCTTTTTTGAAACAGGTCGTATAACAGCTGCATCATAGTGGGCATACCGGCTTTTTGCTGCTTTGTATTTTTCGCTGGTAAAATCAACATCATAATACCACATAGGGTAAGTTGGTTGATATTTCAGCTTTTCAATATATGCCCGGTAATATGGAGGTGTCCAAGGGAAAGGAAACATTGGGTCTTCATCAAATCCAGATACCATAAATCCCATGGCATTCGGTGCGCCTCCGTTGGCGGGTGCTATTATTTTTGTCACTCCTCTCTCTCTCAGCCAACGCTCGGCTTGCTGAATCATTTCCGCTACTTCCTGTTCACAACCCTCTGCTGCTGCAAAAAATCCGATAAAACCAGCACCAGCCTGCTTTTGGTCTTGAAACTTTCTGTTGATGATTGCTGCACAACGTCCTACATCTTGTCCCGATTTTGAAGCAACGAATAGTCCAAATTCCATTTCTTTAGCCATTAGATTTTTTCGGGTAAGAAACTTTACCACATCATCATCTATTTCAGAAATGTAGTAAGGGTAGCCCTTCATTAATTTTCGTTCCAATGAAATAAACCGCTTTAAAGCTGATTTATCAGCAGGGTTGATAGAAGTAACATTGTCTGTGTTCATTTTTCTATTTTTTTATGATGCTTACTCTTTTCGGTTTTCAGCTTGTCCGTGTTTACGTATTGAACCTTAAATTTAATCTCTTGCAATAACGTTAAAGGTATGTTGGTCGCTCAAGCATGACGCACAACATCCGAATATATGCAATTGCATATGTTTCTCTTACATCTTAGTAATTACCGATCATACTTTACAACACAATCCTCTTCCCTTCTTTGGCCGACCGTCTGGCTGCATCCAAAATTTTTACCACAATCATATTGTTGTTCAGTGAAGAGAGGTCATTCTCCGGTTTTATCTCACCGCGCAACACAGCCGCCAGGTACACTAAGTTATTTTGAAAAGCGGGGGACTTCACTTCTACTTTTTCATAGACATCTTTTTTACGCTCTTGTAAAGTACTGCCATTAAGCGAATGTAAATAGCCGGTCTTTCCATATACCTCAAGGTCTTTAATTCCAAATGGCCAGTTCCACGAAGCTTCAATGATACCTGTGGCTTCTGCATACTCAAGCAAAATAGTTGCTTCGTCATCCACCTTAGGATAAACATCCGGTTTGATGTTTCGTGTAATGGCTGTTACTGCTATTGGTGCTTTTCCTTCCATGAGCCAGGTCATCAGGTTGGCTCCATAACATCCAAAGTCTACTAAAGCTCCTCCACCGTTTTTTATCGGGTCGGTAAGCCACGCCAGAAACTCGGCACTGCAACCAATTTCTTTTGGTCCGCTGTGTCCATCGTGCACCACCATTTTTCTAATCGGGCCAATGGAATGCTGATCATTCACCATACTATATAATTGATGATTGCTTGCATACCAGGTGGTTTCGTAATTTGTTAGTAAGTGAATTTTATATTGATCGGCCAAAGCCTTCATTCGCTCTGCCTGCTTAACTGTAGTAGCTAATGGCTTTTCCACCATCACAGAAATTCCTTTGGGTGCGCACGCTTCTACTACATCAATATGTTCGGAGATGGCATTGTAGGCAAGCACCGCATCCGGTCTTATTTTATTGAGCATGGAAGCTACGTCCTTGTAGAATAAGGAATCCGGTAACTGAAAATTCTTTTTGTATCGCGCCACAAGGTTCATATCAGATTCGGCAATGCCCAACAGAATTACTTCACCACGCTTATGCTGCTGCATAAGTCCATTGGCATGATCATGACTGAGGCCGGCTACTCCAACTTTTAGAAGTTGTGCGTTGGCAAGTGAGCCTATCAGACAAAGAAAGAAGCAGAATATTAATTTCATTTGGTTTTTTTGAAGTCTTGCAATTCGTGATTCAGGCTCAAAGCTAAATATACTGAAGAAATGGATTTAAAGATAACTGCCCACAGGATCAGTCGCTATCAGCTGTTCAGTTGAACCGAAACCGCATGTATAATCTTATTAACTTTAGCTATTCTCAGAAAAATTTCAATCCCAAAAAATTGATTTGGTGTTCATGTAAAGCTATATTAACAAGTCCTTAAGAATAGGTGCTCGTCTCAAAATCCATACAATATGAAAAAATATATTCTACTCTTTCTAATTCTTGTTGCGGCAAGCTTTGCCTTTACACAAAAGATTGTACCTGCAACTACTGTTGAGTCGGTAGGATTTTCTGCGGAACGGTTAAAAAGAATTGATGTCACTCTTAACGACTGGGTAGCAAAAGGCTGGATAAATGGTGCTGTTGGCATGGTGATGCGAGACGGAAAAATTGTGTACCACAAATCGGTAGGCTATAATGATCTGGAAACTAAGACCGCTTTAGCCAAAGATGGAATTTTCAGGATCGCCTCTCAAACCAAAGCCATTACCAGTGTAGCGGTGATGATGCTTTATGAAGAAGGGAAATTTTTATTGGATGAACCTGTTTCAAAGTATATCCCTTCATTTGACAAAGGAAAAGTGCTGGACAAATTCAATGAGAAGGACACAACTTTTACAACTGTGCCTGCAAAAAGGGCGATTACCATCCGTGATCTGATGAGTCATACTTCCGGAATTGGCTATGCCACGATTGGCAGCAAAGAAGCAAATGCTCTTTATGCTAAACATAAAGTCACAGCCGGCCTCGATGTTAAAGGAGATAAATTATCGGATGTTATGACCCGGCTGGGATCATTGCCCCTTATGCATCAGCCCGGGGAGAAATGGACCTATGGATTGAATACCGATTTACTGGGATACCTCGTTGAGGTGTGGTCTGGAGTGACACTCGATGAATTTTTCCGTAAGCGGATTTTTGAACCGCTTGGAATGAGTGATACTTATTTTAATGTGCCTAAGGAAAAAGCGAGCCGGCTGGTTAATTTCTTTCAGGAAGATTCACTAGGTCACCTTATAAATCAAAAAATAGTATTTGGTGGTGATATGAACTACCCGCTTCGCACTAAAACTTATTTCTCTGGCGGTGGTGGCCTCTCTTCCACTATTTATGATTATGCCGTATTTCTTCAAATGCTGCTTAACAATGGCGAATACAATGGCAAAAGATTATTAAGCCGCAACTCAGTGCGGATGATGACGATGAACCAGATTGGTGACTTGACTTTAGGTGAAAATAAGTTCGGACTTGGATTTTCAATCGTCACCGACAATAGCAGCAGACTCTTTCCCTGGCAAGCCGGAACATATTCATGGGGAGGTGCATTTTCCACAACATATATGGTAGATCCAAAAGAAAAAATGGTAGTAATTCTTTACCGACAAATGTGGGGCTCACATGGCAGTGAAATAGACAACACCTTTAAAGTAATGGTTTACCATGCTTTGAATGATTGACGAATCAGGATTGTAACTTTTTATCCTTAATAGAATTATCAACGCATACGTCACTCCGTTGTTTTTAAATTGAAACATCCCAAAGGTTCTCCTGAGGAGAAATTATTTTTCGATGCTGCTTTAAAATTGTCTTCCATTGCGGGAGTACGAAATTTTGAAAAATAATTTCGAGTATGGAATATCCATGGAGTTTTATACCGTGAAGGGCTACAGAATATAACAATCACCCTGATCACGTTGCGTTTGTCCAATCGTTCTGGCTGAAATATGTGGCAGACTTTCTGGAGATCGATTATGAACCTATGAAATAGTTACAGACCAAACACTAGTGCAGCGAAAAATTAACTACGCAACATATTTTAAAAGCAATTGAGATCATTAACTCAAAAAATCATTTTTGTTCGACTCCTCCGGAGTCGCACGTTTATAGCATATTTTTAACTATAAACATGCGACCCCATCGGGGTCGAACTTATGAAAGTTAGCTGCAAAATTTAATTGTCGCCACACTAGTTCGTCTCCTTACCCTATGTAACTGTCGAGAAATTTATATAATCGGTCTAAAAGTAGGCCTCATTGTGTAGTAATTAAACTTTTTAGTTTCAACTTAGTGTTCTGAAAACTTTTTATTGAATGAATCTTGACTTATTCAAGGGCTTTATCCCTGCCCAAAGTGGAAAACTGCTCATCATAGCAATGGTACTATTCCTTTCATGTGCAAAAGAATATGAAAAAGCTACAACGGTGGCTCCGGAAGA
>JAYVBN010000262.1:0-4111 GCA_043750455.1 Bacteroidia bacterium
CTGATAGAAACAATCAGCCATAAAATAAAATAGGTGATGCAATGCCTCATTTTCTCTTATAAATTTGATAGGATACCCCCGTTCTGATTTCGATGCTGACCGGGGAACTTAGATGTAGTGACTTATTTGGGTGGCTTCTTCCATATACTTCAAGAATCTTTATATTGATTCCATTCTTCAACAAACGGCTGAGCCCCAAGCCAAAACCAAGAATATGTACGTCTTCATCAACCAAATAGGTGCTAAGGAAATCTTGCTTAAGACCCTGATCTTGAACTTCCAAAATGTCGCCAGACTCATGGATCACTGAAATCCGTTGAAGCCCTGTGCTTACAATCGCATAGGCTTTAAACTTGTCGAAACGGGCTACTGTTACGCGTGCATCAATTCCCAGTTCATTGTTTTTTGTCGAAAGCTTTGTTTTACCTAAAAAAAAATTGCTGGGTGGACGCCTGCTTGAATCATTTGAGTCGAAAAGTATTGATTCAGCCTCGAATAGAAAAATGGATGCATCGAATGAATGTGAGAAATAAAGCCCGATTTCAAGATAGCTGTTGATGGGGTAGCGCCAGCTAATATTGTAAAATGTTGAATTGTGCTTCTGATCAAATTCAAACTGGTGCTGTCTGGTGCCAGACTCCTTATAAGTATAGGTGCTGGGCCCTTTATTGAATGTTTCTCCCAATTGAACTTGTATTTCATGGCCACGTTGAGCGAGGCCCTTCGCACCAGAGAGGATAGAAATAAAAAAAGTAATTAAAATGGCAAGGGCTTTCATAAATGACCATTTACTCACAACTTATCACGCACGAATCGCACAAACGGTTGGTTGCTGTACGCAAAAAACATTAACCGTCATATCGAACGATAGATATCTTTTAGGACTTAAAAATAGAATTCGGGGTGGGAGAGGGCATCTCTCCAATACGCAAGCACCGGAACTATTTATGCAAATCACATCAACTCAGTCGTTAGCAACTGTATTTAGGCCACATTAGAAATCTAAGGACTAAATAAATTTAGCAATTCTTATGGATATCAGTCAGGGCTATGTCAGCACCTACTCATAATACGATATTTTAATAATGACAGAATCGCGAAGAAAATCAATATCTCCCAGCGAGACAGAATTGATTTTTCTGCCGATCCGTTTCTCCAGGTCCGTAATGAGTTCGATACGGTTTTCAGGTTTTATCAATTCAATGCTGTCATAGATGATTGTTTTAGTAGATTCCTTTTTTATCAGCAGATTACTTTCAAGCAAATACGTGATGGAAATAATCGTCACGCTGATAAATAACAATTCATCCCAACCGCCTTTGCTGATGGCATTTATTAATCCGAGAGAAATGGCAAGAAACATGTAGGTCATTTCTTTGGAGGAAATATTTTCGGTGCGATAGCGCAGCATTGAAAAAACGGCAAACAAGCCAAAGGCAGCACCTATACTCATTTCTGCCCTATTGAGCTGATAGGTGATGAGGAAAATAATTGTGTTGAAAATGAAAAACGTAAATACATGTTCACGGTTTTTATAAATAGGATAATATACTAATCGAAACAAGATTAGCATCGCAATAAAATTTATTCCTATTTGGAGAAAAAATCTTGCAGGCAACCAATTGAGTGGTTCAGATGTAGACTCGACTATTCCGTTAATCCAGGTTTGTAGCACCATGAGTTTGTAGTTTGCTAAATTTGTTCAATGACACTTTAAAATTGTTTCTCTTAAGGCTTGGTTCTAAACGAGAAATACCAAAACAATACTTGCTCATAAAACCTTCCTGGATGGAATTATTTTTCATCAGCTTTGTAAATTCAGAGCTTGTGGATTTCCCCTGCTTTACTTCTGCCACCACCAAAGGAAAGATGCTTTCCAGACCGTCTTTGTTTTTAAATCGAATATCGGTATCAATGGTAACGCGTTCCGCTGTAAGGCGATTGGCTAAAGTAATCCTCTTGTAGTGTGTCCAAAGTACAGCATAAAGATTTGCGGCCCGTAGACAAGTTTTTCTTTCAAGAAATTCCTTTACCCTCCCCTGTATTGATTCTTGCAATTCTTGAGAGGGTATCCTGCTTTTTACCGTTCGGCCTTTATTCGTCTTGAGTTTTATTTCAAAGAAGCTCAAATTATCTTCTACATAATTTCGATATCGGATTTTGTATCGGTTTGATTTGCGATTGTGATGCTGCCTGTAAAGTTCAAATTCTGCTGTATCAAAATAAACAGACTCATAGGTAGTCGAAGTTCGATCATTTATGGTAAGAAGACGGTAGGTCCTATTCAACCAACCTAAAAGCAAAGGCAGTTGTTGTTGGGGGAAAATGTATTTAGAATCGACCCTGTCCATTAGGGAGGCATTGGACATCTCACCCAAAGAAATGGGTTCAAATGAATTGAGAATCGAAGGCAAAAGTTCTGCCTGCTCTGTTCTTATGAATTTTGGTGCCGTTAGATTATGAGTACTCATCAATTTTTTGAATCATTAAATTTAATCTGCATCTGTACATAAAATCTGTCATCGTGACCTTGAGGAACATCTTTGACTTGTCCTCTAAATAAATAGTTTATAATGATCTTGAATTTATCTTTTGGCTTACCGTAATAAGCCCCTAGGGTAAGCACATGCCAGTCGTCTTCAATGGAGGCATCGTACCGAATGAACGGTCCCATATTCCACTTGGTCTTTATTGCAATCTGAGCTTGATATCCTAAAGGCTCAGCATACAGTGTATCGAGTGTGGTATCCGTTCCTCTGGCATACTCGGCAGCAAAGAAAAAGCGCTTATGGTCAATCTGTAAATCGGTGCCTATTCGGCTGAAGTCAGCATAAACATCATCGCCAGCATCTTCTATGTTATCTCCAAGATATCGCAACCCGCCTGTTCCGAATGATCCTCCGAGCCTGGCGGTCAAATCATTTTCTTTGTAACGGACACCCAACCTGCCCCATAGTGCTTTCTTGGTATTAAAGTCATAAGGTCCTCTAACGTTTGACCTTGTTCCATTGGTAAATGTAACCGCGTTTTCAAAACGCAAATTACCGTTCATTCGAATATGCCCCAATAAGCCAACACCGATGTCCCGAAGATTCTCTCCCCGGGAAACCGCATCCGACATTTCTGCCCGATTCACAGTAAACAACTCCGTGCTAGATTGGCGGTTTTCCCAACCAAATTGAGTTTTTTGTTGGCCTACTCGAATCGATTGATTTTTTATTACGTGAAATTCCAGAAAAGCATCACGAAGAAGTCCTCCTAGCTCAGGTGAGCGCGGATCAATCATCAATTGGTAAGAAATATATTTATTAATATCTCCTTCGGCCGTTAACCTGGCGCGGAGAATGCGAAAACCGTCAGGATCACGGATAGAGTCACCATTTGTATTAAACTCATTCAGGTAGTGAACTTGGATAACCCCCGATACGCTTACCCGTGATGATTTTTTAATCGAAGAATCACCTTTAGATAATTGTTCCAGTACGTCACGCAAGCTCCCTTTTTCCTTCTTGCCCGAAGACTGTGCGATTGTAAGTTGAGGAAGAAAGATTAAAAGGAATAAAAAGTAGATGGTATTCCGCATTTTGTTGTTTTTGTAATTTAAAATTTAAACTAATTCCTCCCATCACGCAAGACAAAGTCAAATAGTTGGTTGAGAATAATATAAACTTATCAACCCACCCTTTATGAAATATTAGCGTACTGGCTTAAATCTAATTCCACTGGTTAAAAATATTTAGTGTAAAAGATTAACTAATGAGATCAATTCTATTTATTGGAATTTGTACGTTCTTCTGTCATGCAACTTTGGCTCCGTAGTGGGAGTTAAATGGGAAATTCATAAGAGGAATTGATGCGCGCGGTTATGCCCGTGGTTACTATTGCAACTTTTTTAAAATAAAAACGTAACTTAGCCTAATGTTTAACCAAATTTTTTATGTAAAATGAAAGAAGCCAGTCTGGTGAAGTACTACTTCGCTAAGTATTTTTTTCTGGCCTTAGGTTTACTGCAGTGGTTCATCGCAAGTATCATCTTCATTCGTAATGGGCATTTGCCCAAGAGCCAATTTGCAGTGTTCATTTTTTTTACCTTAGGCTTAGTGTGTGTGTC
>JAYVBN010000263.1:0-16326 GCA_043750455.1 Bacteroidia bacterium
CAAGTTAACTGAGGGAGGCACCTAACGTTGAAGACGAATCAGCTGGGTACCCGGGACGGGAATTGAACCCGTACAGCCATTACTGGCCACAGGATTTTAAGTCCTGCGTGTCTACCAATTCCACCACCCGGGCGGGTCCGTTAACAGTTATCCGTTAATGGGCACTTTGTTTAAATAAAAAAGTGTGAGGTTAATCTCACACTTTCTAAACTGCGATTAACCATTAACAGATAACGATTAACGGCTGTTGAGCGGGAAACGAGACTCGAACTCGCGACCCCGACCTTGGCAAGGTCGTGCTCTACCAACTGAGCTACTCCCGCTTATTTTGTTCCAAGTTCCAAATTTGACATCTCATGTTGCAGTCAACAACCTGAAATTTTGATCTTTAAACGTGAAACCCCTAAATGGGACTGCAAATTTAATATCCGGCTGCAAATATGCAATACAGCACCCCTAAATTCACTGATTTACTTATCGCAGCGCTATTTTATTGCTTTTCAATGATTGCAGATATTCTACAAGGTCTACCAGTTCTTGTTCGGTCATTAAGGTCTGCAAGTTGGAAGACATCATGGATGTTTCCTGCTTTTCCCTTGAAACAACATTGGCCGGATTAAGTGTCTGCTGAGTAGTCATGTATTGGATATCTATTTTGTCTTCCGTCTCAGACACAATCATCCCATAGGCTTGGCTTCCGTCCTTCATTTTGAATGTATATCCTTCATAGCCGAAGCTAATACCTTGATCGGGGAAAAGTATGGATGTATACATCGCCCGTTTGGAAAGCTTTGATCCAATCTCACTGAGGTCTGGACCAAATTTTAAGCCCTCATTATTGATTTGGTGACAATTACTACATGTGTTTGTGAAAACTGATTTTCCGTTTTCAGCAATTCCGGTTTTGTCCATTAATTCCGGAATGCTTGTTAATGAACCTCCATCTTTACCTCCAGGTAGTGTGAAATATTTTGCTCCTTCTGTTCTGATGTTTGCTCTCCAGGCAGATTGGAATACACCTGCTGCCGTCATTTTTAAATCTGCTGGAATTTTATTTTCACTCGCTAGTGTAAGGAGATAATCTTCAGAAGAAGTTGATCCGCCAAAGGCACGCAAGGCAAGTTTACGGTTGTCTACATTTTGTGTGGTGTCTGTGAAGACTTGTTCCATCAATGCCATTGCTTTCTTGTCGTACATGTAAGGTCGTATCGATTTGGCAACGGCCTGAACATTTTCTTTTTTCTTTTCTGCTATTACTTTTTGGATGAGGTCTGATTTATTCCAATCTAACAATGTCTTCATCGCTTCTTTACCCATAACACTGTCGGGGTAGTGCAGGCTAACAGCAAGCAGATCATCTGTTTTGTTTTCGAGTTTAAAACGAGAGACGAGTTCAACAAATTCAAGACGCTCTTTATATTGATCAAGTGTTTTGTTGAGCGCTGTTCGCACAGCAGGAGTTAATGTTGTATTCGAAGCATCCATATGCTTGAGCGCATACAATACTTTTTCCCCTTTTGTTTCCGTCACCAATTTTGAAAGCACTGATTGCTTAGATGGATCTTTATGAAAGTCAAATGCACGGAAGCACCAGAGCATTCCTTCAGCATCAGCTGTTTTGATCAGTTCAGCCAGCAAGGGCATGGCATACTTGCTACGACTTCTCCAAACAATATCATGACCGCCTGGTGTGTTCCAGTTGTTGCCTACTTTTTTCTTCCATGCAACAAAGTATAAATCTTCATTATCGGATGCCCCAATGCCTAATGCTTCTAAGTACCACCTGTCTTTTCCATCGTGCTGTGCGGCAAGATCAGCCCACAGAGCAGCAGCCTTTGGTGAATTATTTCCGCGCAAAGCAATGATGGCTTCCCTTCTTACTTGTTGGGAAGGGTGACTTACAAACTTTTCAACAATGGGCAAGACATTTTTTCCACTCGCGCGATAATTGCGCAAAGCAGCGATTTGAATATTGGTGTTGGCATCGGCAATACCTTCTGTAATGTAGGTTTCACCATTCGGTAATTTAGCCAAGAGCCACAAGGCTTGCGCCCGCTGAAGTTGATTATCAGATTTCCAAAGTTGGGTTAAAGCAGGTTCTGCTTTTTCGCCAATTGCCGCTACTGCTGTCCAGCCGAGATAACGAATTGCAGGATTGGGATTGAGCAATGCTTTGATGGCGCCTTCTATTGAGGTGACATCTGTTTTCTCCGTTACATATTTCATCTTGGGCGGAGCCACTCTGTAAATTCTTCCGCGGTCAAGATCACCTACGGCATGTCCGCCTACTCCCGGATCATACCAATCGGCAACAAACAAAGAACCATCGGGTGCAATGGCAACATCAGCCGGGCGGAACCATTGGTCTTTTTTTGCTTCAAGAATGTTTACGATTGTTGCAGAGTAACCTGCGCCACTATTTTCAATGGGATAGGATCGGACAACATTGTGGCCAGGTTCTGAATGAATCATTTGGCCGCGAAATACTTCTGGTAATAGCGTGCCTTCATAAATGGTAATGCCAGTAGGTGAGCCTGATCCGGTTTGCAAAAGGTTGGGTACAACACCAGGGTCATTTAAATGCCAGTGACGCAATGGAATTTCTTTTTCCATATTCGTTCTTCTGGATGGCCAGCTCGCTCCTGTCATCTCATCTTTAAAACCAAAGTTGCCGCCTTCCATTACATAATTGATCCGAGTGCCCTTGTTGCCATCATCATCGTTATCGGATTGCCAGATGGTACCAAATGGATCAATCGTTACTTCATAGTTATTGCGAAAGTTATGTGCAAGCACTTCTACATTAGAACCATCTACATCGGAGCGCATGACTAAGCCTTCGCGAAAAGGTTTGCCATTGGTGACCACTTTTCTTCCGCGTACATCAACGACTGTGTCACCAGCAGGAGTGAGCAATGATTTACCTTCGTTGCCAAAATTGAAATACAGTTTTCCATCTGGCCCGAAAATAAAACTGTGCATGCCGTGATCGTGTTGCACACCTTGAACGCCTTTGAAGAAGACTTCTTTCTTATCTGGAACATCATCTCCATTTTCGTCCGTGAACACAAATACGTTGGGGCTGCAGGAGACGATTACTTTGTTTCCCAGGATTGAAATACCGAGCGCAGCGTTTACATCGGTGCCTTGGTAAAATACTTTGCTTACATCTGCTTTGCCATCGCCATCGGTATCTTCCATGATCACAATGCGATCGCCTTCTTTCTTTTCAGGATTTTTTGGATTCAGTTGGTTGCGGTAGTTGTACGCTTCACAGACCCAAATCCTTCCCCGGGAGTCAATGGCCATGTTGGTAGGATTTGTAAACATCGGTTCTGATGCGAAGAGCGTTACTTCAAGGCCATCATACACTTTTAGATCGGCCAACGAAGTTTCAGCAGAATGTTCGTCCGGAGTTTTTGGGGTGCAGGCAGCAAATGTTGCAAGGCAGCCGAGGATGATTAGATTTTTGTTTGAGAAGAATTGCATTGGTGATGTTGTTTTATAGCGAAGAAAGATACGAGGTTTTTTGTTTTAGTTTAAATATGAGAACTTGCTAATTACCAAAATTTATTCGCTCAATAAGAAACAGAATGGAACGAAAAGCAATTCACCCAAAAGGCCCCACTTTCTCACGCATCATTTCTGGTGCCTGGCGTTGGCATACGGTATCGCCAGATACAGTAGAAAAATTAATTAACACTTCACTTGATGAAGGGATCACGACATTTGATCATGCCGATATTTATGGTGACCACGGCAATGAAGAAATTTTTGGGAATGCTTTAAGGAAAACCGCTTCGCTACGAAGCAAGATGGAATTGGTTTCCAAGTGCGGGATAAAATTCAGTTCTTCCAAGCGACCGGCCACCTGGGTGAAACATTATGACACTTCGAAAGAACATATCTTTTGGTCGGTTGAAAATTCATTGAAGATGCTGGGTACTGACCGATTGGATTTGATGTTGCTTCATCGCCCTGATCCACTTATGAATCCCACGGAAGTGGCAGAAGCCTTTAGCAAATTAAAACAAGATGGCAAAGTATTGCATTTTGGTGTGTCCAATTTCACACCGAGTCAATTTACTATGTTGCAACATTATGTGCCGTTTCCGTTAGTGACTAACCAAATTGAAATTTCGCTTTCGCGGATTGATCCTTTGTTTAATGGAGACCTGGATGTACTAATGGCGAATGATGCATCGGCCATGGCGTGGTCTCCGCTAGGTGGAGGAAAGTTGGTGGCGGGAGATCGAGAACTGTTTAGCAAAGCAGCTAAGTACAATGCATCGTATAGTCAACTTTCTTTAGCGTGGTTGTTGAAACATCCATCCAACATTTTCCCCGTGATAGGCACAACTAAACCGGAACGAATTACGGAAGCAGCAAAAGCAATAAACATTGATCTCGATCGCCAGGATTGGTTTGAGATGTTGAAGTGGGTGACAGGAAAAGAGGTGGCTTGATAAATGAATAATGGTTATCTTTATAGAAGAAAGCAAAAATATTAATTGAAAGGATCATGAGAACATTAACAATAGAGATCAATGATATAGATTATTCTAAACTCGGTTTGAATGCCGGCTCTTTATCATTTAATGACTTAAAGGAAAAAATAAGCATCGAATACGCAAAAGAAGCATTGATAAAATGCAATCAAATTGCAAGGGAAACTGGCTTGGCTGCCCTTACCCTGGAGGAGATCAACGCTGAGATCAAGGAATTGCGAAATGAAAAAAATCGTACTTGATACAAATGTAATTGTATCGGCACTGATTGGAAACAGCTATCCCAGGCAAGTAGTTTTTGACTACGTCTTGGCAAAGAAAGTAGAAATACTTCTTTCTAATGCAGTATTTCAAGAGTATGTTGAAGTGTTAAGACGACCCAAGTTTTATCAATATCCACACTTTATCACCAAGGCAGAAATAGTATTGAATAAGTTGGACGAACTTGCCGTTCGATCACTAACCAATCTTAAACTAAGCATAATAAAAGATGAGCCAGATAATCGATTTCTGGAACTGGCTGTTGGCGGAGGTGCAGATTTTTTAATAACAGGGAACAGCAGGGATTTTCCGCCAGGAAGTTTTGAATCCGTAAAAATTGTTAGCCCCGAAGAATTTGTTAATCAGATGCAACAACCTGATTGAAATGCTTGTTACTTTGATGCCTTAAAAAATAGTACTGGCAGCTCCTAAAAAATGTCCAAATCCACCTCTCCAAAGAAAATAACTGACCTTTCCGGTCACGATTATATTGAAATCATCGGTGCCCGCGAGCACAACCTTAAAAACATCAGTGTTTCCTTTCCTCGAAATAAACTTGTTGTCCTTACGGGAATCAGCGGAAGCGGAAAATCTTCGCTCGCGTTTGACACGATTTATGCCGAAGGCCAACGAAGGTACATGGAAAGTTTCTCAGCCTATGCCAGAAGTTTCATTGGGAACTTGGAACGACCAGACGTGGACAAAATCAATGGATTAAGTCCTGTTATTTCAATTGAACAGAAAACCACTTCGCGCAATCCAAGATCTACTGTTGGAACAGTAACCGAGATTTATGATTTCATGAGGTTGCTGTTTGCTCGCGCTGGCGAAGCATTTTCGTATCTCTCGGGCGAACGAATGGTAAGGCAATCGGAAGATCAGATTCTCGATGCCATCATCAACAATTTTCAAGGAAAGAAATTAGTATTGCTGGCTCCAGTGATCAAGGGAAGAAAAGGACATTATCGTGAAAATTTCGTTCAGATCAGAAAGCAAGGCTACACCAAAGTGCGTGTGGATGGTGAGGTGATGGAGATCACACCAAAGATGCAGTTGGATCGTTTCAAAATTCACGACATAGAAATTGTAATTGATCGCATTGTACCCGATGCAAAAGATCGTCATCGCATTGGACAATCTATTACTACTGCCATGAAGGAAGGGAAGGGTGTGATCATGATCATGCAAGAAAACGGTCATGTCCAACATTTTTCTAAATACCTGATGGATCCTACAACGGGATTGTCGTATGATGAACCAGCGCCCAATAATTTTTCATTCAACTCACCTTATGGATGGTGTCCTTCTTGTACGGGTTTGGGAATGATAGAAGAGATCACAGAAGATTCGGTTATTCCTGATAAGAAGTTAAGTATTAGTCGTGGAGGAATTTTGCCGTTGGGCGAATATCGTGACATCTGGATATTTAAAAAGATTGAGGCGATTCTTAAGAAATATAAATTCACTCTTACTACTTCTATCAAAGATATTTCCAATGAAGCAATGAAAGTATTGCTCTTTGGTGATGATGAGCCCGTAGCGGTGGCGTCAGTAAAATATCCGGGCACGGAATGGAACACGAAGTTTGAAGGCATTATCAATTTTTTACAAAAGCAAAAAGAGGAAGGCTCTGAAGCCATCCGTAAATGGGTGGATGACTTCACCATTACAAGAATTTGTCCTGAATGCAATGGAGCAAGATTGAAAAAGGAATCACTTTTTGTTAAGATCGACAATAAAAACATTGCTGAGCTGTCTGTAATGGATATCAATGCTTTGAAGAAATGGTTTGAAGGATTGGAGAGCCGATTGAACGACAAGCAGGCCATGATCGCCAAAGAAGTATTAAAAGAAATCCGTAAGCGCATTGGCTTTTTGTTGGATGTTGGGTTGGATTATCTGAACATGAATCGTCCACTGAGAACGCTGAGCGGAGGAGAAGCGCAGCGTATAAGATTAGCAACACAAATTGGAACGCAGTTAGTGGGTGTGTTATACATTTTGGATGAGCCTAGTATTGGTCTTCATGCCCGCGACAACGTGAAATTGATCAACGCATTAAAAGACCTTCGTGATCTTGGAAACTCCGTTATTGTTGTAGAGCACGACAAGGACATGATGATGGAATCGGATTACATTATTGATATAGGCCCTGGTGCAGGAAGACATGGCGGGCACGTAGTAGCAGAAGGTGATCCGGAAACATTTTTAAAAATCGATGGAACTACCTCAAAATACCTGAGTGGCAAGCTAAGCATCAAGTATTCGAAGGAAAGAAGAAAAGGAACTGGAGAAAAACTTTTACTTACTGGCGCTACGGGCAATAATTTAAAGAATGTTGATTTCGAAATTTCATTGGGTACTTTGACGAGCATTACGGGAGTTTCCGGAAGTGGTAAGTCCACACTGATTCACGATACACTCTTTCCCATACTTAATCAACATTTTTTTAATTCCAGAACGGAACCGTATCCTTATAAAAAGATTGAGGGACTGAAGTTAATTGATAAAGTAATCGAGGTCGATCAATCGCCCATTGGAAGAACTCCACGTTCCAATCCGGCAACATACACGGGTGTGTTCACCGACATCCGCGATTTATTCTCACAAATGCCAGAAGCAAAAATCCGAGGCTATAAAACAGGTCGCTTCTCATTCAATGTTAAAGGTGGCCGATGTGAAACCTGTGAAGGAGCCGGACTTCGTTTGATTGAAATGGAATTTCTTCCAGATGTTTACGTGCCTTGCGAGACATGTAAGGGCAAACGGTATAATCGTGAAACACTGGAAGTGCGTTTCAAAGGAAAATCTATCAGCGATGTTTTGGATATGACCGTGGAGGAGGCCGTCACCTTCTTTGAAAAACAGCATCGCATTTTAAGAAAGATCCAAACATTGAGTGAAGTAGGATTGGGTTATATTTCGTTGGGTCAACATGCTACCACACTTTCGGGTGGCGAAGCACAACGGGTGAAGCTGGCAACGGAACTTTCCAAGCGTGATACTGGGAAGACACTATATATATTGGATGAGCCCACTACGGGTCTTCACTTTCAAGACATCAGTCATTTATTAGATGTTTTGCAGAAGCTTGTCGACAAAGGCAATACGGTGTTGGTGATTGAACACAATATGGATGTGATCAAATCATCTGACTATATTATTGATCTTGGGCCTGAAGGTGGTGAGAAAGGCGGAAGAATTATCGCAAAAGGAACACCTGAAGAAGTTTCAAAAAATCCCGCCAGTTATACCGGTAAGTTTTTGAAAATGGAATTGAATTAAAAATATAAACCTCCAAGGTCTTTTTACTTTAGCAATCAGACCTTGGAGGTTTTTGACGAAAAAGGAACACCTGAAGAAGTTTCAAAAAATCCCGCCAGTTATACCGGCAAGTTTTTGAAAATGGAATTGAATTAAGGACACCTATTTATTTCACTATGAAAAAAAATATCATTATTGGGGTAATGGCTATACTCACAATTCTTTCAGGGGCGTTTGGTTTTGTTGAAAGAGCAGAAGCTAATAGGCAAAGGGAGTTTGCCGATAAAAATGCTCAAATGGCCGTACAAAATATGGAGATGGCGCGTGAGCAATTAAAGCAGGCAGAAGAGCATGCTATCCATATGAAAGATGAAGCTGATCGCCAAAGAAAAATTGCCGAAGAATGCGCAAGTAAAAAATGATGATAAGTCTATTCACGATAGATATTCCCTCAAGTCAACGTGTGCCAATTTTACTAAGCATTCCACATGGTGGCACTTTCTTTCCAGATGAGTTAAGAGATCAATATAAATCTGAATTAATAAAAGCACCCGATGACACAGATTGGTTTGTAGATCAACTTTACAATTTTGCCCCGGCTATGGGCATCACTGTACTTAGCGCAAACTATAGCCGATGGGTCATTGATTTGAATCGCGATCAGGATAGTAAACCACTTTACAGCGATGGAAGAATTATCACTGGCCTTTGCCCAACCACTAATTTTTTAGGAGAACCTATTTATATAGATCATCGAAAAGAAGTTGACCAGACAGAAGTAAACAGGCGACTAGAGAATTATTACCAACCCTATCATAACAAGATGCAAGAGCTACTCAATGATTTGAAAACTGAATTTGGAAAGGTTTTGCTTTGGGACTGTCATTCCATTCGTCAAATCGTAAAGACCATTCAACCTGAAAAATTTCCAGATTTGATTTTGGGAGATGCAGACGGAACTTCTGCCTCACCTGGAATTATTGAAACAGCACTTGGCGTATTGGATCATGGCTCATATATTGTAAGCCATAATCATCCCTTTAAGGGAGGAACGATTACCAGATATTTTGGACGACCTTCGGAAAATCAACACGCCTTACAGTTAGAAATGACTAAGGTTAACTATATGGACGATAGTGAAATGCAATATGATTACGAAAGAGCGGAAAAAATCGAATTGTTATTACGTAATACATTAGCGAAATTGGCTGAGAAAATGATGCTTTAATGTTCAAAGGAGTATTAATGAATTAGGTTTGGCTTAAATTCTTCTGCTATGAAAAAGTTTTTTTACGCTGGCATATTTGTTCTTTTTGTTGTGTTTGGCCTCACGGCCTATCGGCAAAATGAAAAAGCCGAAATCTATCGCAGTGAGAAAAATCAAATGCATCAAGCCTTGATCAAAATGCGCAGCGAAGTACAATCCTCCAAGTTGGAGATAAATAAACTCAAGCAGATAATTGAGATTGAAAGAAAAAATACTCAGCGTTTAGTGCAGGAGGCACTGAACAAAAAGTAATTCTCCTGATGCATTTTTTTCAATTTAAATCCCTTCTCCTTCAAGAAAAATGGCTCACGCCTGCCTATGTGGGTGTTGATAATGAAGGCATTGTTAGATATTTAAACTCTGTTCCACCAGAAGAGGCAATTGCATTGGAAGCCGTACAAGGTTTTGGGTTGCCTGGTTTTCAAAATGCACACTCACATGCCTTTCAATATGCGATGGCGGGTCTTGCAGAAAATCATCCTGCTGGAATTGATGATGACTTCTGGACATGGCGTGACGCGATGTACAAATGTGCATTGACGGTTGATCCTGATCAGGCAGAAGCCATTGCCGCTATTTTATATGGCGAGATGTTGCGCCATGGCTATACACATGTTGCAGAGTTTCATTATCTGCATCATGATAAAGAAGGTAAGCCATACAACAACCTTGCCGAGATGGGCGAACGAATGGTGGCTGCTGCGAAGACAGCAGGAATCAAAATTACATTAGTACCTGTATTCTATCATAAGGGTGGATTTGGCTTGGATCCTCAAGCAAGACAAAGAAGATTTATTTCAAAAACAGTTGAGGACTACTTCAAACTTCTGGAGGCATCAAAAGATGTTTTGAAAAACTATAAGAACGCAAGTCTCGGCTTCAGTGCGCATTCGTTGCGTGCTGTTGATCTCAAAGATGTGATCCAAACATTTACTCAAGGCCCTAAAGATTTACCATTTCACATTCATGTAGCTGAACAAAAGAAAGAAGTAAGTGACTGCGTGGCTCACTGCGGCAAGCGCCCTATGCAATGGATGTTGGAAAACCTTCCAGTAGATGAACGCTTTCATCTCGTCCATTCAACGCATCTCGATGATAGTGAATTAAAACAATTAGCCAAGTCAAAAGCAAATGTTGTTCTATGTCCTTCCACCGAAGGTAATTTGGGCGATGGAATTTTTCGAATGCGTGAGTATGTAAAACTAGGCGGGCATTGGTCAATTGGCACAGACAGTCATATAGGTATTAATCCGTTGGAGGAATTTCGAATGATCGATTATCGCCAACGACTGGTCAGTAATTTCCGAAACACGTTTGAAGGTGATGCCGCCCGATACATGGTCAATGAAGAAATTGAATCGGGCCGCAAAGCAATGAGTTTTATTGGAAGCCTCGGCAAAAGAAATCATTTTGAAGTAGGTCAGCCTTTTGACGCCATTGTCTACAATGCACAATCTCATCTACTTTGCGACACTTCAGAAAAAAATCGATTGGCCACAATTGTATTTACCGGAGATTCAAGCCGAAATCTTGGAACGATCGTCAACGGAAAGTGGGTGGTAAAAAATCAACATCATATTGCCGGACGGAAATTGAAAGATGATTTCGCGGAGGCGATGAAGGAGTTGAAGAACAGGTGATCGGTAATCAAGTAATCGGTGATCAGTTACAAACCCGATTACAGAATACCGATCACTGATCACCGTTTTACCGATCACATAATTTCATTTGAAATGCAATCTGTTTTAAGGATATTTCCAATTCCTAAACTCAATCTCTATGAGAAAATCATTTTTACTATTCTTATGCACAATGCTGGCTTTCAGTTTTCTGACAGAGGCGCAAAAATCAAAAACAGCAGAGCCAGTTTTGGCAAAAGTTGACGCAGATAAATTTAAAGGAATCAAATGGCGCAATATTGGCCCCTTTCGTGGAGGTCGCGCTAATGCCATCTCTGGCATTGCCCAAGATGACAATGTATATTATGTTGGCTACACCGGTGGCGGTATTGCAAAAACAGAAGATGCCGGGATCACCTGGAAAAATATTTCTGATGGATTTTTCAAAGTGGGCTCCATTGGGGAGATCGCTATTTGTGAGACTGACCCGAATGTTATTTATGTAGGCACGGGTGAACATGCCGTTCGTGGTGTGATGACTTCCTTCGGTGATGGAGTTTATAAATCAACAGACGGTGGAAAGACATGGAAGAATATTGGTCTGGAAAAAACACGCCACATTTCTGAAATAGCAGTACATCCAACTAACCCTGATGTTGTATTAGTTGGCGCACAAGGTCCATTGCATGGTCCAAGTGCTGACCGCGGAGTCTATAAATCAATTGATGGGGGCACTACGTGGAAGAAGACTTTATATGTAGATGAGAACACAGGTGTTTCTGCATTGAATATGGACATGACTAATCCGCGTATTATCTATGCCGCCACCTGGCAGCACAGACGTTATCCTTGGAAAGTTGAAAGTGGTGGCACAGGTTGTGCTATCTGGAAATCAACAGATGCTGGTGAAACATGGAATAAAATGGTAGAGGGACTTCCAAAAGAGATGGGAAAAATTGGTGTATCTGTTTCGCGTGCTAACCCAAATCGTGTATATGCTATTGTAGAAGCGGAAAAATCAAAAGCCGGATTGTATCGTTCGGATGATGGTGGCAAGAAATGGAATCAATTGTCGAGTGATAATTTAATCACTGCACGTTCGTGGTATTATATGGAGGTATTCGCTGATCCTGTCAATGCAGACGTAGTGTATGTATTGAATGCGCCAATGACTCGCTCCATTGATGGCGGAAAAACATTTTCTGCTTTGCGTGTAGGTCATGGAGATACGCACGATTTGTGGATCAACCCGAAGAATCCTGTAAACATGGCGTTAGCCGATGACGGTGGTGGTGAAGTTTCATTTAATACTGGTCGCTCTTGGTCGCCTTTAAATAATCAGGGTACCGCGCAATTTTATCGTGTCAATGTTGATAATCGTTTTCCGTATTGGGTGTATGGTGGACAGCAAGACAACTCTTCCGTTGCTACCCCAAGCCGTAATGGAAGTTTTGGAATCACAGATAAAGATTGGATCAATGGACCAGGCTGTGAAAGTGCGTGGGTGGCATTTAATGATCCTAACAATCCTGAATTTCTCTATGGCGGATGTTACCAGGGTATTATCAATGTATTGGACACCCGCACAGGTGAAACCAAAGACTTACAAGAGTATCCGGCAACAAATCTTGGATTCAATCCAAAAGATATGAAGTACCGCTTCAATTGGAATGCACCCTTGATCAACTCTCCACATGATGCAAAAACAATGTACCATGCGGCTAACGTTTTGTTCAAAACAACAGATGGTGGCATGAGCTGGGAAGTAATAAGTCCTGACCTTACACGCAATGACACCACCAAACAAGATACGAGTGGAGGCCCCATTACAAATGAAGGGGCTGGTGGAGAAAATTATAATACCATTTATTATGTAGTTGAATCAACTTTAGAAAAAGGTGTGATCTATACGGGAAGTGATTGTGGTCTGGTGCAACTCACTAAAAATGGAGGAAAAAGTTGGGCCAATATTACGCCAGCAGGTTTGCCTGAAGGCATGATTCACTCTATCGAAGTATCGCCACACGATAAGGCGACTGTTTATATTTCTGCTTCGCGCTATAAGTTTAATGACTTTTCAAACATGACATACAAGTCTGTAGACTATGGAAAGACGTGGACAAAAATTGGAACTGGTGTGGAAGCCGATGATTTCATCAAAGTAATTCGCGAAGACAAGAAAGTGAAAGGCTTGCTTTACGCTGGGGCGGAAAGAGGATTTTATATTTCCTATAATGGAGGTACAACTTTTAATAAGTTCCAGTTGAACTTACCGATCGTTCCCGTCACGGATTTAATTATTAAAGACAATGATCTCGTAGCTTCTACGGCTGGTCGTTCATTTTGGATTTTGGATGACCTTGGTGCGATTCAACAATCGAAGGGAGAGTTCGGTGATGCAACGGTAAAACTCTATCAGCCAAAACCAACCTATCGTTTATCGTCCGTAACTATTCCAGAATACTTTGGTGACATTCCTGGGCTTGGACGTAACCCTGCCAATGGAGTAACCCTCGAGTATTATCTGAAAGAGAAAGCGGATACCGTAAAAGTTTCATTAGAAATTTTAGATGCCAGTGGGAAAGTCATTCGTTCTTATACCAACAAAAAGGATGAAAGCTTTAAGCCTTATCCAGGTGGGCCTTCTGCTAAACAAGTTATTCCTTCGGAAGCTGGCGTCAATCGCTTTGCCTGGGATTTCAGAACAGAGTCCTTATTGGGTGTGCCCGGAGTTTTCGTCATGGGTGATTATAGTGGCCATCGTGTTGCGCCTGGTAAATACAAAGCGCGTATCACACATAAAGGCCAAACATCCGAGACAGATCTTGAAATTATTTCAGATCCTAAGATCAATGCAACCGCGGCAGAGTGGGCAACTCAACAAGAGTTTTTAAAACAATCAGGTGAGCAGTTTGAAGAACTTCATAAGTCGGTAAACAAAATGCGGCAAGTGAAAAAGCAAATTGAAACGTATAACGAATCGCTTAAAGACAATGCCGATGCCAAAGACATTGTGAACAGCGGCAAAGAGCTGATTAAGAAAATTGATAAGTGGGAAAGTAATTTGATTGAACCGCGCAGTAAAAACTTTCAGGATGTGATCAACTTCCCGAATAAACTTAATGCTGAGTTTATTCATTTGCGCGGAGTGGCCGACACCCACGATCCACGGTTGACCAAAGGTGTGCAAGACAGAGTGCACGATGTACAAAGCGATTGGAATAAATACAAGCAGCAGATGGTGGAGATAGAGATAAAAGATATTGGTAGTTATAACCAGATGTTCAAAGACAAAAACATGCCTGCGTTGAATTTGGGAAAGAAAGAGATTGGGATCAACAACTAACCGGTTGAATTTTATTTGAACTTAAAAGACCTGGATGACTTCCAGGTCTTTTTTTGTGATTTGAATTGTTTTGTTTGTTATGAATTGATTGAGGGTGTTTGAATCCAACTTCATCTATTTCTGATTAAAAGATATCATTTCATTTATACTTAAAACTTATATGAATTTGATAATAAGTTTTAAGTATAACTTAAACTCTTCTGAAAACAACGAATAAACATATAAAAAGACCTCTTTATCTATTTAGAATTTAAGCCATATATATACCCTTCAACCCTTTCCGCCTTCGAATGCAATATCTGCCTTCGATGGGCTTCGGCATACAAGTCCTCATCTCTTATCTGCATAACGATCCTGTGTTTGTAATGGACTTCCTTTTAACTTAAATTTACCCTATGCAAACTATCACCATCACCCTTCCGGACAATACAGAACTAGACGCCAGGCAGAGAGTTAAGTTTCTAGCGTCTAAGCTTTATGAAGCAGGTAAATTATCGCTTGGCCAAGCCGCGGATATGGCCGGCCTCACAAAAGTGGCTTTTGCGGAGATTCTCGGTGATTTTGGGGTTTCAATAATTAACTACCCAGTTACTGATATGAAACGAGATGCGGGGAAAATATAGCGTTGTAATTGCCGACACGAGCTGTTTTATTCTGCTGGATAAAATTGGTGAACTTGATCTATTGCAAAAAGTTTTTGGGAGCATCACTACCACAAATGAAATCGCAAGGAATTTATCAAGCCATTACCTCAATGGGTAAGTATTCAATCAGCTACCAATCATCGTTATTCCGAACTATTGGCAATTGAAGTAGATAAAGGCGAAGCCAGCGCCATAGGTTTGGCATTAGAAATAGACAATGCATTACTAATACTGGACGACCAAAAGGCGAGGAAATTAGCGGAAAGGTTAAGTCTGAATTATACAGGAACTTTAGGAATACTATTGAAAGCGAAAGGGCTAGGAATACTGTCAGATATTAGGCCATTGCTCCAAAAGATTCAGCAAACTAATTTTCGTTTTTCCGATAAGGTATTGAATGATATACTCCAAGCGGCTGACGAATAATTTGGAAAATCATGGCTTCACTAATCGCTAACTTCGAATACGACATATTTATCAGTTATCGTCATAATGATAACCGTTCTGGCTGGGTAACGGAATTTGTAAAAGCTTTACAGGAAGAGTTGGCCTCCACCATCAAAGAACCTGTCTCCGTTTACTTCGACACTAATCCCCACGATGGCTTACTCGAGACCCACAACGTAGACAAGAGCCTGGAAGGAAAACTAAAGTGCCTTCTCTTCATCCCCATTATCTCACAAACCTATTGCGACACAAAGTCTTTTGCTTGGCAGCATGAGTTTGTTGCGTTTAACAAGCTAGCAAAAGAGGGCACTCCCCTCTCCTCGGGAGAGGGGCCGGGGGTGAGGTCGTTTGGAAGAGATATAAAGTTGAGAAATGGAAATGTAGCCAGCCGGATTCTTCCTGTAAAGATTCATGATTTGGATTTAGAAGATAAATCACTTCTTGAAAGTGAGTTGAGTGCGGTATTGAGTGCGATTGAGTTTTATCTACAAAAGAAGCAGTCGTCAATCGGCCATTATCGGTAGATTAAAATTACTTTTACAAGATGTCCTAATAAATTGATCCAGTGTCTCAATCCCGCCAATTGGCTGCCATCATGTTCACCGACATAGTCGGGTACACTGCTATGATGCAGCAAAACGAACAGAAGACGGTGGCGGTTATCAAACATTATAATGCCACTCTCGAAAAATGGGTAAAACATTTTAATGGACAGGTGCTGAATTATTATGGGGATGGAAGTCTTTGTATCTTCTCCAGTGCTACCGAAGCGGTTAATTGTTCCTTAGAACTGCAAAAAGATTTTAAAACTGAACCTGTTGTTCCACTTCGTATTGGTTTACATATTGGCGAAGTTTTTTTTGAAGAAGCAAAGGCTTTGGGTGATGGTGTGAATGTGGCATCAAGAGTCCAGTCGCTGGGACAGGAAAATACAATTCTTATATCGGGCGAGATTCATGATAAAATAAAG
>JAYVBN010000264.1:0-9270 GCA_043750455.1 Bacteroidia bacterium
CAGGCCGATGATATTAACACTAAAAGCCTTCACAAAATCTTCCCTTAGGGCTTTTAAAATTAGGGGGCAAATTTATCAGGATTTACCGGACTTTTGATGCTAAGGAGTAGGTATTTTGCCCTAA
This sequence comes from Bacteroidia bacterium, assembly GCA_043750455.1. Lineage (GTDB taxonomy): Bacteria > Bacteroidota > Bacteroidia > Cytophagales > Cyclobacteriaceae > ELB16-189. The sequence goes on from JAYVBN010000264.1 coordinate 125, forward strand.
CAGGTAGGGGTTATCAGGTAAGGGACTGATATAGTGGCTGTTAATAGAGGATTATTTGCTTTTAGGGTGTTATACAAATTCTGCAAAAACCCTTTTTTTGAGATCTTCACGAATGATTTTGTGATACGTTTCAACCATGAAATCAACAACGTTTTTCTTAAAACCCAGTTTTATAGCAATGTTTTTGCAGAATGTAAGTTCGCTTGCGAAGATTTTGTGGTCAACAAATATCAGCTCAATGCAGGCTGTGAGGTATTCAAACTTTTGATCGATTGATAATGCCCCTAAGGTATCAATTGGTTCAGGGTTCTGGATGAGATTTTTAACGTTTTCATTTGAAAATTTCCTGTCCTCGGCTATTTTATAAATCATATCGAGTTCCACCTTTGCGAAATCTTTATCTGCCTGAGCAAGCTGAATGAGGATGTTCAGTTGTTTTTTCGTTACGATATCCATTTTCCCTTATTTATGATGGATCAAATCTAGCTTATAAGGGATTGAATGGAACTCATTTAAGTTCAACCCAATGCAAAGGACGGTGGGCTGCTTTATTTTTCTTTGGATTGCTCTACTCTATTTTTGATAATGTCGCAAGCCAGATAGATAGCCTGTCTCATAGACCCTTCATCAGCCAGATTTTTGCCAGCAATGGAATAGGCTGTGCCGTGATCGGGTGAAGTTCGGATGATGGGTAGTCCCGCAGTGTAATTTACTCCATTGTCAAAGGCGATCGTTTTAAAAGCAACAAGACCCTGATCATGGTACATCGCCAAAACAGCATCATATTTTGTGTGATGTCCGGCAGCAAAAAATCCATCTGCAGGAAAAGGACCGAAGATCAATTTGCCTTTCGATTTCAGATCACCAATAACAGGCTTTATGACCTCATTTTCTTCACCACCAATCAAGCCTTCATCTCCAGCGTGCGGGTTTAATCCCAGGACAGCAATTTTTGGCTTGCTTATGTTGAAGTCTTTCTTCAATGAAAGCTCGAGTAAACGTATTTTTAATTCAACCCGTTCCTTAGTGATATAAGAGGAAATTTCTTTCACTGGAATGTGTTCCGTTACTAAACCCACTTTTAAGTCATGGCCCACCATCAACATCAGGCTTTCGGTGGCATCAAATTCTTTGGTAAGATATTCGGTATGTCCGCGAAACGGAAAGTCTTCACCGTGGATTGTATTTTTGTCAATAGGCCCAGTTACAAACCCGTCAATCAATCCTTCTTTTACTTCCTCCACTACTTTTTTAAGACTTAGCAACGCAGCTTTACCCGCTTCTTTGGATGGTTGTCCGGGAATTATTTCGATGGGATCTTCCCAACAATTCACCACGTTGATCGATTTCGCAAAAAATTGCCCTTTGCTTTTTACCTGGCTGTAATTGAACTCTTCAAGGTTCATCAACTTGCGATAAAAAGAAAGAACTCTGGCTGATCCGTATACTACGGGCGTAATTATGCTTAGAATTCGGTTATCAGAAAGCGCTTTGATAACTACTTCAGGGCCAATTCCATTTATATCACCTAAGGTAATGCCTACTCGTGGTTTTTCTTGTGGATGGTTCGGATTGCTCATGATTACTTTGACAAGGTGTGCAAGATAAAAATTAATTTTTCATTAAGGCACTAAACTTGGGCATTAGGGCTTGGGCATTGGGGCTTAGGACTTAGGGCTTGGTATTGTGCTTTGATGTTTACTTATCAATTTATTGGATGGATGATTTTCTTAGCCCAAGTCCAAACCCCAATCCCTAATACCCAATATATGATCTATCTTTCGACTTTAAGTTGATATGGTTCGTCCCAAGAAATTTTTAGGTCAGCACTTTCTTAAAGATCAAAACATTGCTTCTAAAATAGTAGAGGCATTAGAGCTACCCGACAACTCTCAACGTGTAATTGAAATCGGCCCGGGAACGGGTGTGCTCACACAACTCCTTGTTAAGAAAGAGAAAATTGACCTGTGGCTTATTGAGATTGATCGTGAATCGGTTACTTACCTTAAAGATAAGATGCCGCTCTTACGCGATAAGATTATTGAGGGAGATTTTTTGCGTCTTGATTTGAGCACCCTCTTCCAGTCAGAAGTATCTATCATTGGCAATTTCCCATATAATATTTCTTCGCAAATATTTTTCAGGGTTTTGGATTATCGAAATCAGGTGACACAAGTGGTATGTATGCTGCAAAAAGAAGTAGCCGAAAGAATAGCCTCACCTCATGGCAGCAAAGTGTATGGTATACTGAGTGTATTGCTGCAAGCCTACTATGATATTGAGTTATTATTTAAAGTTCCGCCTGGTGTTTTTTTTCCGCCACCCAAGGTGATGTCGGCAGTAATTCGGTTAAAGCGGAATCATAGGAAGCAATTAGGATGTGATGAAAGCCTGTTTGTAAAAGTAGTGAAGCAAGGTTTTCAAAACAGAAGGAAGACCTTGCGCAACGCACTGAAACCTTTAAATTTGCCCGCTACAATTTCAGTGTTACCCATTTTTGATAAGAGGGCAGAACAGTTGAGTGTTGAGGATTTTATTTCGCTTACATTATTAATAGAACAAACCGGTGAAGAAGGTAGTAGAATTTGATTTAACCAAAGAATATCGCGACCGGTTTCAACAAGCTCTGGATGATCGCGATACTGACTTTATTCTTAAGTCATTAGCAGACATTAATGCTGCGGATATAACTTCCTTGCTTTATGAATTTACCTGGGAGGAATCGAAGTTTGTAGTTGATTTACTTCCAATCCATGAAAGAGCCGAGATAGTAAATGATCTTGATAGCGATGCGAGAAAGAATTTTCTCAAAATATTTGATCTCTCCGAGCTTACTGAGATCATTAATCTTCTTGATTCTGATGATGCAGCAGATATTCTCAATGAATTGCCGATTAAGAAAAGTGAGGAGGTCATTGCGGGTCTTGATAATGAGTTAAAATCACAGGTTATTGATTTGCTCCGCTATGACGACAATGTAGCGGGTGGAATAATGGCCAAGGAGTTAATTAAAGCCCGAGATAACTGGACGGTTGTTCAATGCATAGATGAAATCAGGAAGCAAGCGGAGAACGTAACTAAATTTTATGCGGTATATGTTGTAGATGATCAGGATAAATTAATGGGTAGGGTAGCCCTTCAAAAGTTAATTCTTACCGACTCAAAGACAATAGTAAAAGAAATCTACGATGATGATGTGGTTTCTGTCGAAACCTATTTAGAAGATAGGGAAGTGGCTGAGATTATGAAAAAATATGATCTCGAATCCGTGCCAGTAGTAAATGTACAAGGGCAACTTGTTGGCCGGATCACTATTGATGATGTGGTGGATGTTATCACAGAACAAGCAGAAGAAGATCGTCAGCTGATGACTGGTATTTCTGAAGACGTAGAGGAGGATGATAGTGTATGGCGTAATACACGTGCACGATTGCCATGGCTGTTGATAGGGGTAGTGGGTGGTATTGTTAGTGCGAAATTTATGGGCCTCTTTGAAGATCAGATTTTGCAAGTTGTTGCAGTGGCCACTTTTGTTCCGCTGATACAGGCAACGGGAGGGAATGTTGGGATTCAATCTTCTTCAATTGTAGTTCAAAGCTTAGCGAATCCGGGAATAGTTGATGAAGACCTATGGAAACGACTTTCCAAAGTATTTTTGGTTGCTTTATTAAACGCGGCCCTTTTAAGTTTGATTGTTTTGGGAGTAAACCTTGCTTTGGGTGGTGATCAAAAGCTTTCCTTTGTTGTTTCTCTGGCATTATTTAGCGTAGTTGTTATTGCTTCCTTTATTGGTACCATCACCCCATTAATTCTCCATCGTTTTGGGTTTAATCCTGCATTGGCTTCTGGCCCATTCATCACTACAACTAACGATTTGTTAGGATTGGGAATATACTTCCTAACTGTTAACCTGCTTCTCTAGAATCTATCATTATAAAATTAGCTATGTAATATCTGATTTGATATTGCAGTTTCGTGACTAGTTAATTATTCTACTATTGGTTTTCGAACCAAGAGAATGAAAATAATTCTGAGTAAATACAAATTAAAGATTCAGGATAAGTTTAACGAGATTATACAAAAACCTATTCTTACTTCTGCTATTGTTCTTTTCCTTGTAACGGTTATTATTACGGGGCTAAGTTTGAAATTCTACATTAATGATTTCGAAACATTCTGGCCTCAACTCCTTATTGAAGCCCATGGAATGATTTTTGATATTGCGGTGATTGGTATTTTGCTATTGTGGTTGAATAAGAATGGAGAAACGCGCCAACGAATTAAAACATACAAGGATGAGATTGATGACTTTCGATTATGGGAATCTGAGGAGGCTGCTTTTCGGACAGTTGGAAACTTGAAAAGGTTAAACCGGAATCACATATATGAAATTAATCTTGTGAATTGTTACTTGATAAAAACGAATCTCAATTACGTAAATCTGAGAGGTTCAAATCTAAACTCAGCAACTATTTCTAATTCTACTTTGATTGAGACTAATCTTGAGAATACCCGGCTAAATCAAACTAATCTTGAAAATTCTAACTTGAATCAAGCTAATCTTAACGCGGCTTATGCGAGTGGTGCGAATTTCAAGGATGCTTTTTTGATAAAGACACAGTTAGTGGGAGCCTTTTTAATTAAGGCAAATTTCCGAAACGCCTTTTTAATGGAAGCAAATTTGCAGAACAGTTATTTGATGGGTGCAGATTTTGAGAACGCAAGTTTATACAAAGCTGATTTGCGAGGAGCTAAAGGATTAACCATTGATCAACTTGCAAAGGCAAAGACATTATATCTTGCAAAATTTGATGATGAATTTTTTGACCAAATTAAATTAACAATTCCTGAATTGATAGGAAGCTGATTTGTAACTCGTTTTGCTTTAGTGAGATAATGCTTTATCTTTGTGTTCAACAATGGACAACGGTTTCGGCAACGAAGTCGTTGTTTCTTTTTTGACAGAAGCTGAACAAAGAAAACGATTTGTTGGAAGAACTTTTAGTTGAAGGAATGGGGCGATAAAATTTTAAAGTTATGAGTAGCAAAACATCATATTACACCAAGGAAGGTTTAGATAGGCTTACAAAAGAGCTAAACCATCTTAAAACAAAAGGCCGTGCTGAAATTGCGTATCAAATAGCGGAGGCTCGCGATAAAGGTGATCTTAGCGAGAACGCTGAATATGATGCCGCAAAGGATGCACAAGGTCATCTTGAGGCAAAAATTGCTCAGCTCGGAAATTTACTTAGCAATGCACGCTTGTTGGATGAAAGCAATATCGACACTTCGGTATGTTCAATTTTATCAAAGGTCACCATTAAGAATAAGAAAAATGGAGCATCAGTTACCTATATGTTAGTTTCTGAAGAAGAGGCTGATCTGAAAGCGATGAAAATATCCACACAGTCACCCATCGGAAAAGGACTTTTAGGAAAAAAGAAGGGAGACGCAGCCAAAATCAAAACACCTGCTGGAGAAATTGAGTTTGAAATTGTAAATATTACGGGCTAGTTAAGCGATTTTTAGCATGCCAACTATTTTTTCAAAAATTATAAATCGTGAAATACCGGGTCATATCATTGCCGAAGATGATCAGTTTATTGCCTTTCTGGATGTCATGCCTTTGGTGATGGGGCATGTACTCGTTGTACCGAAGAAAGAGGTTGACTTTATTTTTGATATGGAGGATGAAGCTCTTGGGGCAATGAATGTCTTTGCAAAAAGGATAGCCCTTGCCATTAAGAAAGTTGTGCCTTGTAAACGTATTGGGGTAGCTGTAATTGGATTGGAGGTTCCACATGCTCACATTCACTTAGTTCCAATGAACACAGTTGGTGATTTGAATTTCAGTCGATCAAAGTTAAGCCCAACTAAAGAGGAATTGACTTTGGTTGCAGATAAAATTCGCACTGCTTACAAAGGCTTATAATTTCTTGTCTGCTTATCCTTTACAACTATAAAAAATTAATATCCACATTAAGGGGATATCGCATCAGATATTGTACCGCCTCTTGTACAGTTAGGTTTTGGAATAGCACCTTGTACAGAGTTTCTGTTATCATGGCCCTCACTTTATAGTAGTCTGCACATTTTTTTACAATCCGAATTGTGTTGATACCTTCGGCAACTTCTTCCATATCATTTAAAATTTCGGAAAGTGTTTCTCCTTTTGCCAACCGGTAGCCCACAGTAAAGTTTCGGCTCATCGGGCTGTTGCAGGTAGTCACCAGATCACCTATGCCCGCTACACCAAGAAATGCACTGGTGCTTCCACCAAGGGCTTTGCCTAGATGTACCATTTCTACGGCTCCTCTGCTGATGAGTAGCCCTTTGGCATTTTCGCCATAGCCCATACCGCTAAGAGCGCCAGAGGCAATGGCAATAATATTTTTGATTACTCCTGCTAATTCAACACCAACAAGATCATGGTTTTCATAGACCTGAAACCGATCGTTTCGTAGAAGTTTTTTTCCTGTTTGTATCACCTCATTGAAATGTGAAGCAACCACGGTAGCTCCAGGCTGGCGCAGTGCCAATTCCTTTGCCAGGTTTGGGCCAGCCAAACAACCCACCCTCACGACAACACTTTCTTCGCGTATTACCTCACTCATGGTTTTCACCTGATTGCGATTAAGCATTGTTACGGATTCGATGGTTTGTCCTTTTGGAAGTGTAATGTCGAGGCCTTTCGTTCCATGAATCAGAATATGGTAAGGATGAAGAAACGGAGATAGTTTCTTCATCATGCTGCGAAAATGCTGTGAAGGAACAATGGGAAAGATTACATCGCATTGACTTGCCAGATATTCCAAATCATTAGTGGGAATTATCTGCTTGCTCATTTTATGACCTCGGTTCTCCCGTTTGTCTAAAATTCGCTTCATCACTTTCTCATCGCGGGCATACAGCAAGACCTTTCGGTTTCGCGCAATAATATTAGCTATTACTGAGCCAAAATTGCCTGCACCTATAACACCTATTGGTTTATCAGATGAGCTTCTCGAGGTCATAGCCTGCTAGGCGGTTGTGGTAGTAGTAGAGTACGGTTAAGTCTTGAGTGATGATGTTATTTTTTTTATTTTTTAAAAGCGGGCGCTTGAGGTGAAATATGCCAACATTATCGATGCCTCTTGTGATGACAAGGTCTATATCACCTTTTAAATGCGTTGCAAAATGCACCTGATCTTCACCACCAAGTCTGTAGATTTCCTTTCTAAGACGTTTAAATATTTCTTTAAATTCGGTGTAATCAATTTCCAAATCTTCTTCCGGTAATCGCAAGAAACCAAACAAGTCAAGCTTAGGGTGTTTCTTTTGCCATATTTCAAAAGCAATAAAAGCTACCAAATGGCTGGCAAAAATTCGGTTAATCCGATGGTATTCCTTTACTATTTTTTGACTGAGCATGCGTGTGTATTCGTGTTCACGCTGTTCGTCCTCAATTACTTTTCCATTTGTCATAAAGTAATCACGTGTATCGATGATCCTTCCGCTGGCATCCAGACTATTGCCATTGTCGTCTACATGATTGCCCATTACATCCAGACCTCGACCAATTGATACTGAAATATTTGAGCCCTTTGTGAAAAACTTAAACATGAATTTGATAAGTTGAAAACTTCCATAATTATCCTCCTCTGGAAAATAACGATCTTGACCTTTTACCTGCAGGTAGTCTTCAATCAAATCGGGTGCCTCTAACACGAAATGATAATTCAGTGTCACCGGCACTATAAAAATCTTTCGCACTTCTCCTTCTGGATTATCCAGATATAGATTCCGTTGGGCTTCGACAGAGGTGCTTAACAAACCAAGCTTTAGTTGCTTCTCCAGCATGCCCGATCTTGACCTTGTACCTCCTGGAAAAAATAAACTATGTGCACCTTTTTGTAAGGCGACATTAGAATACATCTTAAGCGTCTCCAAATATGGAACGTTCTTTTTTCTTCTATCTACTTTATAAGCCCCAAGGCTGTTCATGAAATAGGCGAAGATCTTAATGTTGAACAAATTCAAACCTGCTCCATAAATGAAAGCCGGAAGACCGAGGGAATGAATTATCCAACCAACAAGTATAGAATCCAGATTACTGTAATGCGTAGGAACCATTACCACTGTTCCTTGTTTGGCGAGGCTCCTTAGCATTTTAACTTTCCCTACGATTTGAATTTTATCGCGCAGGGTATATCTGGATCTAAAAAAAGCCCCGAATTTTTTTACGCGAGCCCCATTTAATAAGCGGGCGAAAAAAAACTTTAGAATCTCTCGCGTAAGCCTGTATTTGTTAGGTATGAATTTGCCAGCAATCTCATTTGCGTAACGGCTTACAATACGTTCCAGAAGTTCCTCTTCCTTTTTACCACCTTCTTCTAGAGTTTTTGAACTAAGTAGAACAAGTTCATTTTTTATTTCTGACCAGAACTTAGGTTCATCTTTTGGATCAACGCGCCAGCGATTGCGCTTCATCCTGTTCTGCTCGCGGTAAACCGTTGCTTCTAATTCATCAATTAATTGCTTCCGTGAGGGCCTTACTTTCCGGATTCTTTCAACAGACTTTCGTGTAACCTCATCAAGAAATTCCTTTCTATTTTTGCTAAGCTGATAAACTGGCCAATCGGGTATGCCATCTAAAATTGGCTTGTAGGCGCGGTTTTTATTCTTCTTTTCTTCCAGTATCTCCATCAACGTATTGCATGAACGAACCTCAAAAATAGAAATATTCTCAAAATAAGTGTGGTTTAAAAATTAGGAGTGCCATTTGTGCCCTGTAAAGGGTCTCAGATGGTATCCATGGAAGCTCTAAGGGATGTGTGCATATCCTGAAATCTTTCCAGGGCTTTTTCAATAAACTCCGGGCTTAGAATTTTCTTTAAATCATCTTCAGAACTGATGTCATACTCACTCACTTTGAATGTTTGTTCAAGAAGCCCTGCTTCCAATTTTATAAGATAACGGTTATTCCATTGAAAAATAGTGATTTTACAATCGGGATGTGCAATTTCGCCTACTACTCTCATGGTTTAAAATACAAGATTCTGAAACAGAACACCAAATCAATGATCGATAAAAAGTACGTTGATGTAAATATTATGATCAAATTCTTGGCTTGATTTAATTGAATATTAATTCAAACTACTCAACTG
>JAYVBN010000265.1:0-3871 GCA_043750455.1 Bacteroidia bacterium
TGAAGAGCATGCTCTTCTTTGATGTGAATAATGGAATTGCAAGAAGAGCGTGGGCAAGAAACGCTGGAGCAGTAAGCGCCATTGGTCGTGCGCAAGATCGGAATGATCAGTTAACTGTAACCATGCCTTATCTGGCAGATCAAAAACTAATTGATGATTTGATTTAACGATCAATGCTTCGACCACTTTATCTTTTTCTTTTCAGATTATTCGGATGGAGAATCAACGGAAGTTTCCCATCTGAACTGAAAAAATATATCATCGCTGTTGCCCCGCACACCAGTAACTGGGATTTTCCTGTAGGTGTGGCCGCAAGGAGTATCTTGAGAATTCAGAGTGCAAGATTCCTTGGCAAGAGCCAACTTTTTAAACCCCCTTATGGTTGGTTGTTTCGCGCACTTGGTGGCTATCCGGTTGAGCGCAGTACAAGTCATGATTTGGTTGACCAGGTAGTGAAGATTTTTAATAACCACGAAAAGTTTATCCTTGCACTTGCACCCGAGGGCACACGAAAAAAGGTAAAGAAATTTAAAACAGGATTTTATTACATCGCCAAAAAAGCAAATGTCCCTATCATTCCCGTTGGATTTGACTTTGGAAAAAAAGAAGTGGTTCTAGGTCAACCACTTTATCCCTCCGATAACATCGAGTCCGACTTTGAAATTCTTTATTCCTTCTATCGACACATCACGGGACGAAACCCTGAGTTAGGGATTGGTTGATTGTATTTAACGTCACTGCGAGCACCAGCGATTGGTTTGTGTGTTGGCGCGAAGCAGTCTCCTAAATTGAAAACTCATCTTCGGATTGGGAGATCGATTCACCCTCCCTCGAAGCCATCGAAGGTGTTCGCGATGACGGTTCAAAATATTTGAAATCAATTTATCACCATTCGCCAGAATTGTGATTTACCATCCCGATTATTTAATTATCTTGATTGCCATAAAAATTCTCATCCCTGAATATGGTAATCTTAAAACGAAATCAATTCTTTGCCTTTGTATTACTAAACGCTGTTTGTTTTTTCTCCTGCCAGGAAAAGAAATACCGCGATGAGATTTATGAAAAACCTGTTGTCAATCCCAATCCTGAAATAAAAAACCTTTCCCCCGAGGAAAGCCTTCAACGAATGTATCTCCCGAAAGGCTATAAGATTGAATTGGTAGCAAGTGAACCAATGATCAACGAGCCCGTAGCCATTGCGTGGGATGGCAACGGAAAAATGTACGTAGCCCAGATGATGACGTACATGCAGGACATCGATGCAGGTCACGAAGACGAACCGTGGAGCCGCATTTCAATTTTGGAAGACACCGATGGTGATGGTAAGATGGACAAGAGTGTGGTCTTCATTGATAGTATGGTGCTGCCTCGCATAATGCTTCCATTAGATGATAGAATTATAGTGGGTGAAACGTATAAAAGAAATCTTTATTCTTACCGTGATACCAACGGTGATGGCACCGCTGACGAAAAAATTCTGTTGCTGGAAGATACAGTGCGCGACAACCGTAACCTTGAACATCAGGACGCAAATATGATCTGGAGTATAGACAACTGGTTGTATGTCACTAACAAAGCATTTCGGTATAGATTCACCAATAATGTTTTTGTTCGCGATACATTGCCAGAGCCTGCAGTAGGTCAATGGGGACTTACACAAGATGCAACCGGGAGATTATTCTTTTCGCGTGCCGGTGCAGAAGTTCCCGCGTTAGGATTTCAGCAACATCCTGCTTACGGAAGTCTGGAGATGGAAGGTAAATGGGATGAATCGTTCATGGAACCCTGGCCTATCGTTGGAACTCTTGACGCACAAGGTGGCCCAAGAAGAATCCGCGAAGGCGATAGTACATTAAACAGGTTTACCGGAGTTGCCGGTCAGGAGATTTTTCTTGGCGATAAAATGCCACCTGCTTATGGTGATCTTTTTATTCCCGAGCCTGTAGGCAGATTGGTGCGAAGAGCGAAAGTCAATCATGTTGATGGAAAGATTGTATTGGAGAATCCATATCCTCAAACAGAATTTCTTGCATCTACTGATCCGTTGTTCAGACCAGTCGGTGCAGCCACCGGTCCCGATGGATGTTTGTACATCGTTGACATGTACAGAGGTATCATTCAGGAAGGCACATGGGTAGGTGAAGGAAGTTATCTGCGTGGTGTGGTAAAAGAGAAAGGTTACGATAAGTTTGTTGGACGAGGAAGAATTTACAGAATCGTTCATGAAGATATGGAGCCAGGACCAAAGCCAGACTTGTTAAATAAAACTTCTGATGAACTCTTAACTTATCTCGGCCACGCCAACGGATGGTGGCGCAACACCGCACAAAAACTAATCGTCTTGAAAGCGGATAAAACCGTTGTGCCTGATCTGATTGAAACGGTAGAAGGAAATGAATCATGGTTTGCAAAGCTATTTCATCCTGAAAAAGATTTTGCGCTTGAACGACTGCATGCTTTGTGGACGCTGGAAGGACTTGATGCCATTGGTAAATCGATGTTGATGAATGCGTTCCAGGATAAAGACCCACGCGTAAGAGTGGGAGCAATTCGCATTAGCGAACGCTATTTGGTGCAAAGCGATACAGAGATTTTTGAAGCATTGAAAACGTTGGCGAATGATTCTGATCCGGAAGTATTGCAACAACTCATTCTTTCTTTGCGCATAAACAATGAAGCATCCAAGTTAATCGTAAAATCAATTCTGGATGCCCATCCGGATAACGAGGTGATAAAAGTAACAGCAGCAGAAAATTTAAACCCTTCTTTCTCTGTCATCCAACAACTGAAGGAGAAGTATAAATTAAATGGGGGAGATGCAGCTGGTCAGATCGTACGTGGATTTAAAATTTTTAAAGAGTATTGCTCAACCTGCCACGGTGCAGATGGTAAAGGTATTCATCAATTGGCTCCATCATTGGTAGGATCTCCCAGAGTGACAGGTGATATGGAAGTGCCTGTAAAGATTTTATTGCATGGCTTAACGGGTCCGGTGGATGAGGTAGAATATAACGGACCGATGGCATCTGTAGCAAAAGAGAATGATCAATACATTGCCGATGTTCTAAGTTATGTGAGAACGCACCTCAATGGATCAGGAGGCGTTTGGTTTGGCCGTGTAAGGGGCATCCGCGAAAAAACAAAAGACCGCACGAAGTATTGGACGGTTAAAGAATTGGAAACAGAGGAGAAGTGAAGGCTAAATAGAAAATCAGAATTTTTATTGTGGCGAATCTGCCATAATTAAAGTAAATTGATTTTCATATGGCAAACAGAAAAATTGAAGTTCAAGGCACAGAGATTCTTGTTTTTAATAATAATAAAGAGGATTTTATTAGCCTTACGGATATTGCCAGATATCGTGATAGTGAAAGATCGGACTACATTATTCAAAATTGGCTCCGAAACAGAAATACAATTGAATTATTAGGCTTCTGGGAGCAAATTTATAACCCCAATTTTAAACCCATCGAATTCGATGGGTTTAGGAAGCAAGCGGGTTTGAATAGTTTTGCATTAACGGCCAAGCAATGGATTGAAAGGACAAATGCCATTGGCATCATTTCGAAATCTGGCCGATATGGCGGCACATTTGCTCATAAAGATATTGCCTTTGAATTTGCTTCCTGGATTTCCATTGAGTTCAAACTATACATCATTAAAGAATTTCAACGTCTCAAGGAAGATGAAAACGATCGCTTAAAATTAGAATGGAACCTTCAACGGACATTAGCAAAAGTGAATTACCATATTCACACCGATGCTATTAAAGAAAACCTGATCCCAAAAGAACTTAGCAGAACCCAACTCAACTTTGTTTACGCCAACGAAGCTGATTTACTAAACGTTTCATTATTTGGTATAACGG
>JAYVBN010000266.1:0-4353 GCA_043750455.1 Bacteroidia bacterium
CAATTGAATCGCGAAGCAACGCTTTCAAAAGATGCTCATCCGAACCCGCAATTACCTTTCCTAGTATATCTTTTTGCTCGTAGCCAAAGTATTTGGTGAACGTGATGGGAGCCCCGGCCTTTTGTAAGCGAGTATAGACAGTAAAGGGGGTTTTAATTTCCTTTTTATCAGCCGTGATGTCGTGAAAGAAAAGTTGTTTGATCAAATCCTTATTCAACCCCTTGGCCGAATATACTTTCGCGAAAGCTGATTGACTGTTGGCCACCGGAAGAATAGCGTAACGTGCTATGTATAAATAATCCCGAACCTTCTTTGCCTCCTCATCTGGTTCATACGCCTCAATCAAAATATCATATCGGCTTGGATCGTTCGTTCCCCTTGACTCAATAATAAGCTGGACCTCTGGATTCCCCTTGTTGTAATCATCAATCCATTTCTGAACCAACGGATACGTAAAACGAGTTCCTGTGATAACAACTACTTTCGGTTGCTTTTGGTCACTTGTCTGCGACCAGCCAGTTGAAGATGATATGAAGACTAGTAATATGGCTAGCCGGAAAAATGATTTCATCAATGATTGTGTTTGGGGTGGTAATTCTAACTTAGTAGTGCTCTTAATTGACTGAAAGATTTAGTTTAGGCTTTCATAAAGATTATCCAGGCTTTCTTGCTGGATTTTCTTAACCTCTTGTTGAACAAGGATTATTTTCTTTAAAGCTGATTTGAATTTTACTTCCTTCAACAATTCAGAAAATATGTTTTCGAAATAGGGCAACACTTTTTCGGTGCGGCCTGAGTAAATCTCAACCTCAAAGGTTTTGCTAAGAGCATTCGTTGAAACAGTCAGGCCGGCTAATTTTCCAAATCCAAATAGTCCGCGAAGCAAGGGAAAGTATGACGCGTACTGCTTTGTCAGGGAAAATTGTAAAATCAATCTTTCCTTATAGGCAAGATTTCCAGTTGGAACGAATCTGTAAAATACCGCATTCGTTATTTTTGATGTCTTGAAAAACTGAATCAGACTTAAGAAAGCATTTTCGCTTTCCACAAAAGCAGGATCATAAATATCCGGCTGATCGATCGTCTCCGACTTTTTGAAATGATTAGTCTTTACTTTAGGGTTAAGTAAATTGACAATAGTTGAACTGTGGCCATTGGCCAGAATGTTGGTTGTGATTGACATTGTTTTAGAATTTAATGAGTTGAAAAACTGTTACTGTTTCCTTTTTGGAAAGGAGAGTTTTGCAATCATCAACAACATCGGGTGTGTTGTGCGCTGTTTGGTTGGCGAGTTTTCATGGTTAATAATTTATATGTCCTAAAATTTATTTAGGCAGGAATTAGCACCTTATTGGTTTTAGCAACTGGTTGCCATGGGATCTCTGAGCCTGCTCTCTCTCCCATTCTTTATAAATGTTGATGCAAATATATTTCTTAATTCTACTGAATCAATAGACTATATAGACTTTTAATAAATATTTTTAGTTTCTTAAAAAATAGGCTAAAATGATTCAGAAATGCCGTTTTAGGCCGGATAGTAAAAACCCCTAAAAAAATAAAAACTTGCTTAACAGGGCAAGTCTTAATAAAAGAGGAAATTTCCTGACGTAGAGTCAGTTCGGCTTTCGCAAATACACATTGCCATACTTTGATTCAAAACTGTAGCGTGGGCCTTTGCCTGGCTTTGCGGAAACATAGGTGTGAAAATCCTCTTCGCGAATGTTATCGGCTTTAAACTTAACATCCAGGTTGGTATAAATCTGACCAAAACTTGTTTCCGCTGTCAACTCTCCAGTACTCTTTTCCTGAAGTGCCGCATCCACTCCTCCATAAGTAGCGTCCACCACAAGCGGGCCATTAAATAGTTTCACTTCCACCATTCCATATACAGACTCAATGCGCGTCTCCATATTCTGTGGCACTTTTATTTCAAGGGTAATGTCCATATCCACACCGGTTGACATGGTATTAAAATCTTTTCCATTCTCATCGCAATATTTTTTATAGTCAGCTTTCGTTCTGAAAACAATTTTTCGGCCTCCCTGCGTAACTGTGATCCGCTGTGGCAAACTTTTCAATCCATTGATCCGAGATTCAATCGAAATGATGTTACCCGATGTCGATGTCTCCAAAACAAAAGCATCATCGTTTTCACCACTGTTTATACTCACCAACCCTTGAATAGAAATTTCATTTTTATCCCAGGTGCTTACCCGAACCAATTCCGGATAATCAAAGTGCATGGTGATTTTCTGGACAGGCAAAACAGTCAGTGATTTATTGATTGCTGTTTGTGCGAAGGAACTTAGTGTCAGAAGAAGTAATGGAAATAACAGTTTCGTTTTCATATCTCACCTATTTTTTACGGAGATAAACATTATCATGTGTCGATGATAAATTCACTTCCAAACCACCACCATTAATTTTGCCACTCACATTATCGCTGTACTTGATCATGCTCGTCTTTTGATCGAATTCAATCTTAAACTCTGGGTCTACAAATATTTCGCCCCAGGATGTTCCTAACCGAAGATTAGCTTTTGTGGCTGCTGGCATCGCCACATCCACATGACCGTGCACAGAGCTAATCAAAATCGGATTCCGCATAGCAGCACTTAAGGTTGCATCAATATCACCATGCACCGTTTTTACATTCATCGGCCCGGTGACGTTATCCAGTTCTACTGAGTTGTGAACAGTAGATACTTCGATTTCACCTTCCACATTTATGAATTTCACATCATCTCCATGAGGCGAAGAATGTGTATAGAAAACAACAACTCCCTTCGGGACTTTGATTGTAATGTCAGGGCCGTCCATCTTTTTTAACTGATAGACTTCAATGACACCGCCTTTATCCTGCACCGAGATACCAAGACCCGTATTGTCCTCTAACCCCATACTGCTCACTGCCCTCAATCCTTTCGCACGTCCGTCCTCATCGCGATCGCGATCAGTTGAAGAAAAAATAATCTCACTTCCGGCATATCCTTCAATTCTTACTGAGTTTACTTCCTTTATTTCCAGGCGGCCTGTGCTCTTGGCTAATTTGTATTCCTGCCCGAACGACAAGCCCAGGCTCATTATTATCACTATCACGCTTCCAATAATCTTTTTCATGTTTATATTTTTAAAGTTTTAATTCTGAATACGATCAATAACCTCTGCCATTTCTTTGTGTCTTGGTGGCTTAGTGGCGAGTATCAGTCATTAGTCACAAAGGCACCAAGACACAAAGAGATTAATTTATTTTTTCCTTAGATACACTTTCCCGTAATCACACCGGATGTCCATGTTCAAACCTCCTCCATTGATTGTTCCGTTCACTTTATCACTGTATCGAATCATGCTTCCCGACTTTTCGATTTCAATCTTAAACTCAGGCGCTACAAATATTTCGCCATACGAAGTGCTCATCTTAAGGTTAGCTTTTGTTGCCACCGGTAGGGTTACATCTGCATAGCCATACACTGAAACAATAGAGATTGGACCTTTCACATTTTGACTTAGATCTGCTTCTACATGTCCGTAAACTGTTTTCACAGTAAGTGGGCCCGTTACGTTTTCGAGCTCTACACTATTGTAGTTAGTGGAAACCTCAATTTCGTTTTCCATGTTTTTAAATGATGCCGTGCCTCCATACTGCGATTCAAATGAAAAGGAAACGATCACACCTTTTGGCACCATGATTTTTACATCTGGAGAATTCATCTTCTTCAATTGATTTACTTCAATCACACTTCCTTTGTCCGTTACGTTTATCCCCAAACCAGTATTATCCTCCAGCCCAAGACTATTAATCGCCTGAAGTCCAGTTGCGCGCTCATCTTGCTTTTCGCGATGATCTTTTGACGAGAAGATAATTTCGCTTCCGTTATAGCCTTCTACTTCTACCCGGCCAATGTTAAGTTCAAGCCTGCCTGTGCTCTTGGACACTTTAAATTCCTGCGCGAAGGATGCACTCAATGCCGCCACTACAATTCCTATAACTAACACTAACTTTTTCATTTGTTAATTTTTTTATTTCTTATTACACCTCATCGTTTTTCGATAAGGTTATGAAAGTTTCAGGATACCGTTGTACGCTTCATCTTTTACCGCTTTCAGCATAACCGGATCATCCGCTATTTTTTCGAGATCTTTTACTACACTCTTTTCTTTCATCTGGACCAGCAATTGTATGAGCGCAATCTGTACCAAAGGATCTTTTTGAACTGAAAGTGATTGAATCAAAACTTTTTGAACACCAGGTTCGTGATAAAATTTGCTCAGGGCTTCCATGGCAGCCAGCCGCACGTTTGTGTTGGCATCTTCATTCATACTTTTGGCAAGAGCATTTACAATCTCATCATC
>JAYVBN010000267.1:0-2749 GCA_043750455.1 Bacteroidia bacterium
CCTTAATTACTTAACATCCTGCACACACCTAAACCCTGTATGATTCATGCCTGAATCAAATGCGGAACCTTGTCTGCCACTGGGCTTATAGTTGGAGCAATACTGGACACTGCAAATAAATGAACCACCTTTGGAGACATGCTTCACAGCATATGGGTCATTGGGATCTTTGGTAGTAACAGGACCTTTGGGGTTGCTGAGCGCTGCACCATCAATTGAAACATCAACACTATACCAATCTGAACACAGTTCCCACACATTGCCGATGATGTCATATAACCCATATCCATTTGGTTGAAATGATTTTACAGGAGAAGCTCCTTTGAATCCGTCTTCAGCCGTATCATTTGTTGGGAAGGCTCCTTGAAAATAATTGGCCAGGTATTTTCCTTGCGGATTTAATTCATCGCCCCAAGCAAAAGTTTTTGCATTCAATCCACCACGCGCAGCAAACTCATACTCTGCCTCGGTGGGCAATCTTTTTCCAGCCCATTCTGCATACGCTTCGGCATCTTCATAGGCAATATGAACGACCGGGTATTTCTCTTTGCCATCCAAAGAACTACCAGATCCATCAGGATGCTGCCAACTGGCACCCACAACCCACTGCCACCACTGCGAGTAATCATTTAATGTTACTGGGGATGAAGGAGGCGTAAAAACCATAGACCCGGGTTGTAAAACATCATCACCAGGTTTTGGCGTTCCAGGAGGAACTTGCTTTTTAAGTTCTTCCCAATCAAGTGGTCTTTCGGCAACAGTTTTATAGCCAGTTGCGTCCACAAAAACTTTGAACTGAGCATTGGTTACTTCAGTCTCGTCCATCCAAAATCCATTCACCTTTACGGGATGAAGTTGCTGAGCATTATCAGCAGGCTGCGTTTCGTTGTCGCCCATCATAAATTCTCCGCCTGGTATCCACACCATGCCTGCCTGTCCGGTAAGCGGAATGTTTTTGTTAGCTGTTTCTTTTTTTGACGGAGTGCAGGAGCTCACAGCACCAATGAATAGAAGAAATAGAAAAAATTTACTCGCCATATAGGATCATTTGTAATTAGCCCACAAGTTAGTGTTTATGCCTCAAACTTTCTTTGGAGATAAAGGTGGGTTTGATGATTAGTAGACGATGTTGTCCATAATTAAAATAGGGGTGATTGTTATCAATATCATTTTGTAAACTTGTCGGAGTTTTATTTCCTTAACCTGAAAAGATGAAGAAATTACTTTTTATTGTACTTAGCCTTATTTTGTTTGGGCACCTTCATGCACAGCCTGATATTGAATCAGAACGAAAAATAGGAGCAGCCGCTTCACTTGAAGTAGAGCAGCAAATGGGATTTGTGCAGGTGCAGGCTGCTGAAGAAATTGTTAAAAAAATCGGAGAGCGTTTGGTGGCTCAACTCCCTTCAAATCCTTACCCGTTTTCATTTCAAATTGTAGATCAGGAAGAACCAAATGCGTTTGCGTTGCCAGGAGGTTTTGTGTACGTGTCTCGTGGGCTTCTGATGTTATTAAAAAATGAAGATGAACTGGCTGGAGTTTTGGGCCATGAGATTAGTCATGTCATGAAAAAGCATGGCTCAAATCGCCAAAAAAAATCTGTTCTTCCTTCTATACTGGCGGCACCGGCTGTTTTGCTTGGGAATACCATGGGAAAAGGAATGGGCCAAAAAATTGCTGCCCCATTATTGGGCGCGGGGCGAGCCTACATGGCATCCTATGGCCGTAAGCAAGAATTGGAAGCGGATGATCTTGGAATTGTGCTGGCGGCAAAAGCGGGATGTAAGCCTTTGTGCCTTGCTGATATTCTAAATCGAATAGAAAAATTTGAACTGCTAAAGACAGGGCAAGCTTCTCGATACAGTATTTTCAACGATCACCCTATGACACCTGATCGCATGAAAGTAATAAAGGAAAAAGGCGCATCTCTCTCTGTGTCTACAGTGCAACCAGTGGCCCTTTCATCGTATGATTTTTTATCTTCCTTCAATCGGATCCTATATGGTGTTGATCCTTCACAAGGAATTTATAATAAAAATATTTTTTTACATCCCGGCTTAAAAATATTCTGGGAGCTTCCAAAAGATTGGAATTACTTCAATGAAACAACAATGGCAGGTGCTGTTAGCCCTGATCAAAAAACTTTTGTGGCACTTAAGGTAGCGGGACTAGATCGTCAGATAGATACACTGATCGTCAATTTTGTCAATAACTATTATGCCACAACTCGAAAGCAACCAATTTTAGATACAACTCTTCCTATGCCTGGCCGAGATGGAAGTGAGGTAGTTATGCCTGCGAAAAAGAAGGGTGATATTCTGTTTTCCTTATGGTTTAAAAAAGACGGGTTGACGTATGCAATCATCGGTTCTGGTGAACAGAGCTGGCTAAAAGAGTTTGAAAAAATAAGTCAGTCATTTCGTGATCTGGTGACCGCAGATTATCCATTGATTCAATATCAGGAGTTATTGACGATCAAAAGCAAATCAGGTGAAACCATAGATGCATTAAACAAACGGAGTGGGAATTCGGTTGACCAAAACATGACAGCTGTATTGAATGAAATTCCGGAGAACTATGCTTTTAAAAATGATGAAGCAATAAAAGTTATTCTCATCAGACCGTATCATGTCAAGTGACTTACACTTTGCTTTCGTTGAAAAGCCGTTTTATTTTACTTGACAGGTTTGACGAGTTTAAAGTACCTTTAAGTATGAAAACGGTGACCATATCACAATTCAAATCCAAT
>JAYVBN010000268.1:0-2747 GCA_043750455.1 Bacteroidia bacterium
GCCTAATAGGCTGTACTTCACCTGAACAAAAAAAAGAACTTACCTTGTTTACTGGGATAGATGAATATCATAGTGGCATTAACTTCATTAATTCCCTGCCCTTTGATAAAGACTTCAATATATATACCTATCGAAATTTCTATAATGGTGGCGGGGTTGCATTGGGTGACATCAATAATGATGGCCTCATTGATATTTATCTTACTTCTAATTTAGGAGACAACAAATTATATCTTAACAAAGGTGATTTCAAGTTTGATGATATAACCGATAAGGCCGGTGTAGCAGGAACAAGCGCATGGTCTACAGGTGTTAACATGGCCGATGTCAATGGTGACGGTTGGATTGATATCTATGTTTGTAATTCAGGAGATATTAAGGGTGACAATAAGCAAAATGAGCTCTTTATTAATAATGGTGATCTGACGTTTGCTGAGAAAGGCGAGACTTATGGAGTCGCAGATCCTGGCTATACTACACATGCCGCTTTCTTTGATTATGATAAGGATGGAGATCTCGATCTATACATTCTGAATAATTCGTATCAATCCATTGGAAGTTTTAACCTAAAGAAGAATGAACGGCCAAAGCGCGATGTCCTGGGTGGAGATAAATTAATGAGAAATGATGGTGATCATTTTGTAGATGTAAGTGAAGTGGCTGGTATTTATGGAAGTGTAATCGGATTTGGACTGGGTGTCACGGTGGGCGATATTAATAAGGATGGTTGGCCGGATATTTATGTTTCTAACGATTTTTTTGAACGCGATTACTTATATATAAATAGTAAAAATGGCACCTTCAAGGAATGCCTTCCAGAACAGATGCGATCTATCAGCGGTGCCTCGATGGGGGCAGATCTTGCAGACATTAACAACGATTCGTACCCCGATATTTTCGTAACGGAGATGTTACCACGCGAAGATGCAAGACTTAAAACGGTCACTACATTTGAAAACTGGGATCGGTATCAATATAATGTCAGCAATGATTATTATCATCAATTCACAAGAAACATGCTTCAGCTTAACCATGGTGATGGAAGCTTTAGTGAGATTGGCAGGTTGAGTGGTGTGGAGGCAACAGATTGGAGTTGGGGAGCACTTATGTTTGATATGGACAATGACGGACTGAAAGATATTTTTGTAGCCAACGGTATTTATCAGGATTTGACCAATCAGGATTATCTTCAATATGTTTCCAATGAAGAAGTTGTTAAGTCAATTGTTTCTGGAAGGACGGTAGATTATAAAAAATTGATCGAGACAATCCCCTCTACACCAATCCCAAATTTTGCTTTTAAGAACGAGGGTAATTTGAATTTTGTTGACAAGGCAAAAGACTGGGGTTTAGGTGTACCTGGTTTTTCAAATGGTTCTGCATATGGCGATCTGGATAATGATGGCGATTTAGACTTAGTGATAAATAATGTTAATGCTCTAACATCCGTCTTTCGAAATGAGAGTAACCAACTGTTACCACAAAATCATTATTTAAAATTTGAGTTAAAGGGAATAGGTAAAAATACGTTTGCCTTTGGCACGAAAATCACGATCACTAACAAGGGCGAGATTTTCTATTTGGAGCAAATGCCAATTCGTGGGTTTGAATCTTCTATGGATCCAAGGCCTAATATTGGTCTTGGAAGGATTGATACAGTAGAACAGATCGTCATCGAATGGCCAGATGGAAAAAGTAATGTATTATCAAACGTGTCCACCAATCAAACGCTTCAGTTGGATCAGCAAAATGGCGTTCTCTTAGATTCCCCCCCAACTCTGCCAGATAATAAAAAGAGAAGCCCTGTTTTTGAATTGGATTCCAAAAGAATGATCAATTTTGCTCATATTGAAAATGAGTTTGTAGATTTTGATCGTGATCATTTAATTTATTTAATGCTTAGTTCTGAAGGACCGCGTATGTCAAAGGGAGATATTAATGGGGACAAACGCGATGACTTTTACATTGGTGGCGCAAAAGATCAGGCAGGTGGCTTATTCATTCAAGCGATTGATGGAAGTTTCAAAAAGTCAAATCAAGTTGAACTTGAAACCGATAAAGCATCCGAAGATATGGGTAGTTTGTTTTTTGATGCTGACAACGATGGCGATCAGGACTTATATGTTTGCAGTGGGGGTAACGAATTCTCAACTAGTTCGACTGCGCTGATCGATAGGTTATACTTTAACGATGGCAAGGGAAAGCTCACCAAGTCATCGCAAATTTTACCCGTCTCTAAGTTTGAAAGTACTTCTACTGTGAAAGCAACTGATTACGATAGCGATGGAGACATGGATTTATTTGTAGGTGTTCGACTACTTCCTTTTTCATATGGATTACCAGTGAATGGTTATCTTTTGAATAATGATGGAAAGGGAAATTTTACTGATGTATCAAGTCAAATTGCACCAGCGCTGCAGAATGTAGGAATGATTACCGATGCAACATTTGCCGATGTTGACGGAGACCATGATGAGGATTTGCTTGTAGTGGGAGAGTACATGCCCATTAAGGTATTTATCAATGATGGTGGAAAGTTTAGCGACCAAACCTATCTATCTGGTTTAGAAAAAAGTAATGGATGGTGGAATAGATTGGAATCCGCTGATTTGGATCATGATGGTGATACTGATTTTGTGGTCGGTAACCACGGACTTAACTCCAGGTTCAGAGCATCGGTGGAAAAACCAGTAAGTATGTACGTCAATGACTTTGACCAGAATGGAACAATCGAACAACTTGTTTGC